>JBJHBN010000414.1:0-3421 GCA_050485505.1 Opitutales bacterium
GTCCTGCTGGGGCGCCATAAAATCGACGATGCTTCCGGCGACTATCCGAGTTTCATGCCCGATGCGAATCAGTTCCGGGTTCGCACGGTTGCCAAGGACGACGAGGGCAAACCGCTGCACCACATGTACAACTCGGATGCGCTCTGGCTCTCCATGTGGAACCTGAACATTCTTTGGGGCCTCGGCTGGCCCGGGATCATGGACGATTTTACCGCGAGCTGGATGCAATATGCCCGCGATGGCGGCCACCTCCCCCGTGGCCCCAGTGCCGGTGGCTATACCGGCATCATGACCGGATCGCCGGGGACCAGTCTGCTTGCCGCCACCTATCAGAAAGGTTTGATGCGGAAGACAGACCCGGCCGAGGCGCTGCAGTTTATGGAAAGGAGTAACAACAAGTGGATTCAGTTGGATGCACCCGGCCGGGCGGTTCAAGGTTCATTCGAATACTGGGCTTATGCACAAATGGCAATGGACCTCGGCGAGGAAGAGAAAGCAGGGGCCTACCAGCAACAAATGGATAGTTGGCGGCCATTCTACAATCCCAGCCACAAGCTGCTGATGGATCCGGGCGTCAATGATCCGTTCAGCGGGCGAGGCTGGACGGGGTCGGGGTCCAGCGCCTGGCAGGGCTCGTTCGGTGTGACCCATGACATTCGCGGGCTTGCCGCGCTGATGGGAGGGAAAGAGATCCTCTCGGAAAGACTCAACCACGCTTTCGAAAAACAGGCTCCCAACAATTTTCTTTCCGGACGCCGTGGGGGGTATGTCAATTACGGCAATCAGCCCGGTTGCTACCCTGCCCACATTTTCAGCCATGTCGGCAAACCGTGGCTTACCCAATACTGGGTCCGCCGGGTCAGCAAGCAGACGTACGGCGGCATCTGCCCGAACACCGGCTATGGCGGGCATGACGAGGATCAGGGGCAGATGGCCGGCGTGAGTGCTCTGATGAAAATCGGGCTCTTCTGTATCCGCGGTAATGCCGAGCGCGAACCCCGCTACGAAATCACGACACCCGAGTTCGATGAGATCGCCATCAATCTCGACCCGCGCTATTATGCCGGCAAGGAATTCATCATTCGTGCCCACAATCAGTCGCCCGAAAATATTTATATCCAGAAGGCCACTCTCAACGGTCAGCCGCTTGACTCGTTCTACTTTAAGCACGCGGAATTCGCCAAGGGCGGAACCCTGGAGCTTTGGCTCGGGCCGGAGCCCAACAAGTCCTGGGGAGTTGCGGGGAATTGAGCGTTGAGCGCATGGAGTAAGGTCTTTCTTCACCCGGAGGTTTGGGAACCCTGCGCCCTGTGTGCAACCTGACTCCGGATTTCCCGACAGGCGGGTTTTCGAATTTCACCGAAAACTGCGGCTAATTTTCCTTCTCAAAACGTAAACCTTAAGATATTTTGAAGACCTTCGTTTTATTTTTAATCTGAAAGTAGACTGGCATGGACGCTGGAGCAGTGGTGTTAAATGCTTCCATAAACATAGTCCTTTTTCATCGTACAATGCTGATTTCGAGATTCCGGTTGCCCACAGGGATGTCCGTTTCGTAAAACCCATTGCCAATGCTGACAAATTTCAGCCCTTCTGACTTAGGCTCTCCTTGCCCGCTCCAAACAACAATGGGACCTGACTCATTAAGCGTCAGACTCATGTGCGCATCAGCGTATTCAATTGATTTCACAGCTACGGCGGAGAGATATTTATCCGTCCTTCCAATGACCGCCCAGTTATTCTGTACTGGACTGATAATGAGGAGCTTATCGGAAAACCCATGGAGTTCGAATTCTGTTTTTTTATCGAGCTTGAACCCTTTCCTTTCAAAAAAGTCGTAGGCCACCAACCCCTCTTCAGGCACTTCCCATTTGCCATTAGATGGCTGTATCATATTGGCAGCTTCTTCGTAATCCTCGGGAGAAACATAACTGACCACTGTAATGTCATCGGCAACATTATAGGTTGCATTATCAAAGTAATCGAACTTCTCACCGCTGAAGAGGTTATATAGGACAATTGCCGCCGAGCCGTTTTCAAGCGGAGCAATGGTTCTGTATGATACCCGTTCTCTCAAGGGATCAACAAAAATGGATTCTGGAAGTGGAGTCCCGGGAGCGAGTGGACGCAAAAGCTCGCCATCCTCGTAAGTGAGCGATGTGACATATTCGGCGATAAATTCAGCAGGATTATCGGAGAGGTAAACAGGGCCTCCACTCATCGCCTTGGATACAGACATGATTTGGCCAGCATAGGGATCGTTCGAATGGAACATATCGTGATCACCCCAAACCGTCTGACAAAACCAAGGCGTATTGTTGTATGACTGCCACAACTGGAATTTACTCATGCTGGCATCACCCACTCTATAGTCCCGGCTGATCCGTGTAATCGCGCTGTGCCGTGTATTGAAAATACAGACTTGATTATGGGCCATACAATTAATTAAGCCTTGCGGAAGTTTACGGTGAACCGCCGCTTCCATCGCCTGCAAATTGATGACCGTAGCTTGAACGGCATTCTCCGTGCCGCTGTACCACCACAGGTCACGCATCTGGTAATCAGTTTTCATGAAGTCGAAGCCATACGCTTTGACTGACCCGATTAATGCGTCATAAAACAGTTGTGAAGAAGTTTCATTGGGTTTCACAAATAGCCCGACATCTCTTTCATTCCTTGGATTCAGCGTCATCAAATGATCGTTCAGGTCTCCAAAATCATTCTCAGGATGCAATGTGTTTTGCAAACCGGCAAAACTATGCCAGATGCCCATCCACTTGATCCCGTCCTCACTACGCATGTCTAGCAAGGGATCCCAACCGTTCGGGAATTTTTCGGGATCGGGTGCGAAACTTTTCAACTGCATGTTTTCCGCTATTCCCTGCTGATGCCCATCATCGATCAACATATACCGGACCGGCAAACCGGATTGCTCAATTTTCCGGGCAGTTTCAACGAGTAAATCAGAGCTTATGTCTTTTTTATACTCCTCCCAACTGCACCACCCCAAATATGTGAACACCTCATGATAATGTTTTTTATATCGCCAATCGGTGCGCCCTTTCACAAATTTTGAATCCAGAGCTAACTCCCATACTTTGCGGCAAGCATCATAAACATTATCAGACTTGCTCCAAGCCACAAGCGGCACATCCCCTTCCACCGGTGCTGTTCCCAGCGTTCCATAATACAACATGAGGGCTTCTGCATCCCCGGCCTGAATCCAGGACATCGTTGTATTGCTCGAAACAGGCAGAAGCGCAAGATACTCGCCATCTTCCAAATGAAAGATCAGGAAAGCTCCTCGAAACACTCTTCCGGGCGTCAGTAAATTCCCGTAATCTCCGAACAAAATATTCGGAAAAAACTGATTGCCTCCGCCGCGCCAGCTCCCTTCAGCTTTTCTATCACTATACATGAC
>JBJHBN010000415.1:0-3418 GCA_050485505.1 Opitutales bacterium
CTCAACCTCTCCGAGAAAAGGCAAACTGCCACCGTAACGCATCATCAAAGCGGTAAAAAAGGCCGGTATGATTGCACGCGACGAACATAACCCCATCGCACCGACCGCATAGAGAAGAGTATTGAGGTCCCATTCCATAACAATCGTGGAGTCTAGCGAAATAAACAGGGGAAAAGCCAGCAATGAAGTATATTAATCATTCAGGAACAAGAACCACCCTGAACCCCAGAATACTGCTCCGAAACGATTCATCAGAACGCAAACGGTGGGCAGACCGGGTCTGATTGGCTTCATTGATCCACGATCCACCGCGGTAGACACGCGCCTGACCCGCATCCGCTCCAGTCTGTTCACGCCAGACACTCCGAGTCCACTCCCATACATTGCCGTGCATGTCATAGAGCCCCCATGGATTGGGTGCCTTTTGAGCGACGGGCTGAACACGGCCTCCGCTGTTGGCCTCGAACCAGGCATGCGCGGCAAGGTCTTGCCTCAGATCGCCAAAGGACCAACGGCTTTGCGTTCCAGCCCGGGCAGCATATTCCCACTGGGCTTCCGAGGGCAATCCGTAAACATAGCTCGGCGGCAGCCTACCGGCTTGCGACTCGCGCCGGTTCAACCATTCGACAAAGGCCTGAGCATCCCGCCAGCTAACACCAACAACGGGATAATCAGAGCGCTCAGCGAATACAGTCTGCCAACTGCGGCCGGAGCCCTGCTCCCACTGACCGTTCCGCCAGATTCGAACACCTCGCTGCAGATCCTGCTCCGCGTCGGTCCGGTAGCCAGTTTCCATTATAAATTCCCGAAACTGCCCAACTGTGACGGGTGTTTCGGCCATCCAGAAACCACGCTCAATATCAACCCGAGCCAGAGGTCCCTCCCACTCATAACGCCCTGATTCTGATTCCGGGGAACCCATGGTAAATCGGCCCGAATTCAGCCATTTAAAGTGAATGCTTTCCTCCGCATTCAGCTCCAAGACGTAGTCCTCACCAGTTCCTGGCCACATCACGGGTTCCATCGAAAATGACAGCTGCCGGCGCTCTGCTGGCTGTAAACGCAATTCCTTGCTAACGGCCATCCATTCCTCCGCTTCGACCTGAACTTTCAAATCTTCCAGAGCGGGCAGACGCAGATACGTGCTAGACGTCGACTCAATCTTTTCATTCCCCAAAAACACCGAAACAGTGTAGGATTCCGGCCCGCTCACATCTAGACTGAGTTCCGCCGGTAGCGGTATGAGCTTCAGGACATGAATCCTCTTATCACCGTCTTTCAGAGTCAAGTCGTGCTGATAGAGCTCGTAGTCCGGATGCCTCACTTCCAGCGAATAGTTACCCGGAGCAAGGTCCTGCCAGCGCAGAGGATCTTCATCCAGCGACTTCCCTTCGCCTGCTAGCCTCACTTCAAGCAGTTCAGTATCCACTTCAGGGCTTGGCCTTAGCTCCAAATCCGCGCTCTGGGCAACAAACTCACCCATATTCACAGTGCGCCTTTCATTTGGATCCAACCGCAGGTTCTTCTGCAGAGGCCGATAACCCTGCAATTGAGCAACGACTTCCACCTCAACCTCGGCGGGAACGTCCTCTACTTCAAACGGGCTTCGCCCCTCGATCGACCAGGAATCGCTGGACACCTCGATATTTGCCCCGTCTGGTATTGTCAGCAGGCGCAGGGAACCAGGCTTTGGCGGCAGCGACAATCGCAACTCCGCCGGCCTACCCAGTGGTAACACCACCGATTGCTCGACACCCTCACGATCCGGTGCGGACAACTGCAACTGATAGCGCCCAATGCGCAACAGATCCCGGCTTTCCAAAACGCCATCTGGGTCGGTTACCCCCAATTCAATGCGTCGTCTGTCATCGTCCACGGCAAGCACCTTCACACCGGGATTGCTGCGCAGAATCAAGGTCCCTCGGATCGGAACCAGCGGAACAACCATGTCCAATCCCGATTCCGGCACTACCAAAAGCGTTACCACTGGTTGAAAACCGGGCGCTTGCACCACCAGCTCGTGTGTGCCCGGCTTGATCCTTTCCAAGGCAACCCGACCGACCGAATCCACGCCAAGGTCCGAGTAATCGCCCAGCCAGACCCGGGTAGATGGCTCCACAGGCTCAATCCGCAAATTCAGTGCTGCCGTGCTCTGCACGGCTTCATCCACGACCGACTCAACGCCATCTGGTTCAATCTCATCGACGACCGAATCTTCGCCTGTAATCGAAGCCGTTCGAAGGTCTTGAACCCAGTCCTCCAAGTAGTGCCAGGCACCCACCATTGCCAGAGCAGTCGCTACAGCCAGCGAGGCAAACCCTGCGACACGGCGGAGCGGTCGCGATGCGACGAGGGCCTCTGAGGTTCTTTCACTTCCAGACGAATCCGGCATTTTCTCCAGCATTTGTCTGGCGGATCGGAACCGGCGCCGAGGTTTCGCTTCCATCGCCTGCTGCAGCCAGCGATCCCATGCCGCATCGATGACCGGATTGAGGTGTGAAGGCTGTTTGAATCCAGGAGCATCCTCACCTGTCAGCAATTGAAAGGCCATCAAACCAACCGCATACAAATCGCTTTGTGGACCTACCCGGCCACCCTTTTTCTGCTCTGGACTCATGTAAGCAAAGGTACCCATTAGCGATCCTCCGGGGCCATCAGCCGTCATAGCCAGGCGCGTATCCAATTCACCCATACTTGGCTGACCCTGCATCGTAGTGCGCAGCCTCGATTCCAGCCAATCTGGATCAGCCAATCCAACCAGGCCAAAATCGGTGATTTTGACCGTATGCCCGTCCTGCAACAGGATATTCGCTGGTTTCAGATCGCGGTGTACAACTCCCTGCGCGTGCGCGTAAACCAGAGCGGACAATATCTGCCTAATCAACTCACGAACGGTATCTTGCCCCATTGCGGAGCCGTTAAGTGTCCGCATGCGGTCGGCTAAGCTCCCTCCCTGGATCAATTCCATGCGCAGCCAAGCCTCGCCATCGACCTGCTGAAAATCATCCACATGTACAATGTTAGCATGCTTGAGGCGGGCCATGACCTGCGCCTCCCGACGAAAGCGTGCACTGCCCTCGCCTCGCTTAAGCAGATCGGGATGAATGCGTTTGATCGCAAAATGACTACCGAGGTCACGGTGCAGGACCTCATACACCTCACCCATACCTCCGGCACCGAGCAATCGAATTACTTTGTAAGGCCCCAGTGGATCCCCTGCGCGCAGTAAAGGCAGCCCGGCGGAATCGTCCCGACCCATTAATGTTTCATCCGCATCCACAGCACTCAAACATAATTCCAGAATCGCTCCGGTCAACTGGATGCGGAGACAGCCTCAATCCCTGACCATCAAGCATGCAGCAACTTGTGCAAGGCCGATTCGACCCAAAGAGTCAAGGGAGTCAGCAATGCGGATGCC
>JBJHBN010000416.1:0-3406 GCA_050485505.1 Opitutales bacterium
GCTGTAGCCTTCCTTCTTTCTTGCCCTTACGGATCCGACGGATCAGGCTTCGGGGCATGGCTGAGATTGCTTGGAAGCGTCCGGATTGGGCGCGTTTGCTAAGACCGGGACATCGGATTTTTCTGGGCTCCGGGGCGGCAGTACCGATTCGGCTGGTGGAGTCTATGCTGACGGTAGTGCCGGATGTCAGTGATCTGGAGCTGGTGCAGGGGCTCAGCCTGGGGCCGGCGCCCTGGACCGGCCCAAAATACCATTCGCACCTCAAAGTTAACGCATTCTACCTGGACTCGCAGCTGAGTTCGCTGGTGAATGCGGGGGTCGACGACTATACGCCGATCCACTATTCAGAAATACCCGCGCTGTTTGAGCAGCAGGTGCTGGGGATTGATGTGGCGCTGATCATGGTTTCTCCGCCAGATTCTCATGGCTACTGCTCACTGGGGACGACGGTGGAATGGATTCCGGCAGCCATCAAGGCGGCCCACCTTACGATCGCTCAGGTCAACCCTAATGTACCGCGCAGCAACGGCCTGAGCTTCATTCATTCGAGCGAAATCGATTTCGCAATCGAAGCGGAAAGCCCCTTGCCAACGCTCGATACGCTCAACTTGGACCCCGTTTATAGACGCATCGGCGAATTTGCAGCCCAGCTGATCAATGACGGTGACACCCTCCAGCTCGGGGTCGGGCCCGTGGGCCAGGGGCTGGCGCCGAGTCTGCTGAACCACCGCCACCTCGGTATTCACAGCGAAGTCATTGGCGACGGAGTGATGCGGCTCTTCGAGCAGGGGGTGGTCGACAACAGCAGGAAGGAGCTGTTGCCTGGCAAGATCGTGGCAGCCCAGGCATTGGGATCGGAGGGCTTTTACCGCTTTCTCGACGGCAATCCGCACGTCGATTTTCGTCCAACCGAGTTCGTCAACAACCCCGCAACCATTGCCCGCAACCGGCGCATGGTGTCCGTGAATGGCGCGCTGATGGTCGACCTGACCGGCCAGGTCGTAGTCGATTCCCTGCCGGGTGATTTCAGGCAAGGCGTCGGCAGTATTGTTGACTTTGTCCGCGGCGCCGGAATGTCCCCGGGTGGCCGGCCGATCATTGCTTTGCCGTCCACCGGAACCGACAAAAATGGCAAGATATTTTCACGGATTGTGACCCAATTGCCGGCCGGCGCGGGAGTCGGCTGCAACCGGGCCGACGTGTATTACATTGTCACCGAGCACGGCATAGCGACCCTACGCGGCCGTACCATCCAGGAACGGGTGAAGGAATTGATTCAGGTCGCGGATCCCAGCTTCCGCGAAGCGCTGCTGCGGCAGGCCCGGGAACAGAACCTGGTTCCCGGTTACTTCAGCCTGCCACCCTCTCAGCCCGAGAGCACCGCCGGCGTGGCCGCACGCAAAATTCGCCTCAAAGACAAGCGGGACTACATCCTGCGGCCCCTGAACCCGGCCGACGACCGTCGGCTGCAGGAGTTCTTCTATTCGCATACCGAAGAAACCATTGTGCGACGCTACGGTTTCACGGTCACGCGGATGAGCCGCGAGCGGGCTTTTGAACTGGTTTGTGTCGACCAGAGCAAAGACCTGGCGCTCGGAATTTTTGAGCTGCAGGGGCCGCGGCAGGTGATCCGGGCGGTTGGGCGCTACTACTTGGATGCCGATGGCAAGGCCGGCGAGATGGCCTTTGTGGTCGGTGAGAACC
The DNA here is from genome assembly GCA_050485505.1 of Opitutales bacterium. GTDB lineage: Bacteria > Verrucomicrobiota > Verrucomicrobiia > Opitutales > Oceanipulchritudinaceae > JAFIGG01. The sequence goes on from JBJHBN010000416.1 coordinate 1,705, forward strand.
GCCGCCGCGTCGGCATGGCTCGCACCCTGGTGGAGGCGATGATTCAGATTGCCCAGTCGCGCGGGCTGGCAAAGCTGTGGGCTCAGGTCGACCGCGACAACCTGCCCATGCTGAAGCTCTTTCGCAGTCTGGAAGCTGAAGAGGAGACCGGCGACGACTACCACACGGTCCACGTCACCATTCCCATTCAGCCTGCGAAGGCTGATAAAGAGGGCGGGGGCAATAGCCTCCGTTCTTTTCTGAACTTGCGTCGGCGCTGAGCTGCTTTTTTGATACATTTATGAAAGAAAAACCCGACAGCTGGCCGCATAAGGCCTACAAGAATCTTGATTTTCTAAACAGTGCGGAAGCCCGCAAAATCCGGGTCCTGGCGGAGATGACCGAACCGGAGATACGCTTCCGCAATCATAATATCGAAGACACTTTGGTGATATTTGGTTCTGCGCGAACGATTCATGAGGATGATGCCAAACAGCGCCTGACGGCATTGGAAAAGCGCCTCCGGGAAAAGCCAGGCGAAGAGCGGGCGGATGCCGCTGAACTGCGCCTGGCACGCTCGCGGGTGAAGCTTGCGCCGTATTACCAGGCAACGGTCGATTTGGCCCGCGAACTCACCGAATGGTCCTTGAGCCTGAAGGGTGAGCACCAGCGTTTTGTAATCTGTTCCGGCGGCGGCCCTGGCATTATGGAGGCTGCAAACCGCGGTGCAACCGAGGCGGGCGGTAGCTCGATCGGCCTGGGTATCAGCTTGCCTTTTGAACAGCATGTGAATCCCTACATTCCCCGTGACTTGCAGTTTGAATTTCACTACTTTTTTGTTCGCAAGTATTGGTTCATGTTGATGGCGAAATGCCTGGTTGCTATGCCTGGTGGCTTTGGGACTATGGATGAGTTGTTCGAGGTATTGACTCTGATTCAGACCCATAAGGTCCAGAAGAAAGTGCCCGTTGTCTTGTTTGGCAGTGAGTTCTGGGACGACATTATCAACTTCGATGCCTTTGTGGAATGGGGCGTGATTTCTCCGGAGGATATAAGCTTGTATCGAAAAATTGATACCGTAGCAGAGGCGAGGGATTATATTATTGATTACCTCACTCAAGCTTACCTGGGAAATAGATAATTTTATATGAACCGCATGCTGCGCCAGTTTTTGTGTTTGCTGATCCTTTCCGTCGGAGCCGGATTGTTGACCTGGGCTTTTCATCCGCGCGCCCCGCAGTGGACCGGTGGATGGAGCGCCGAAGGCGCGGTATCCCATGCCTTCGTTGAATCCAACTGGGAGCAGATCCTATGGATCGACGCCCGCAGTGTCCGCGAATACGAGGAGGGTCACATGCCCGGCGCGGTCTTGGTAAACGAGGACGACTGGGAAGGCGGTCTGGAACGTTTGTTTGAAGTCTGGGATCCCGGTCAGATCCTGGTTGTTTATTGTGGCGCCGAAGCCTGTATGACCAGCCGCACCGTCATGCATCGCCTGCGCGAAGAATTGCATGAGGATTCCATCTATTACCTCGATGGAGGCTGGGACCTGTGGCAGGCAACCGGAGGCCTTCCCCGATGAGTCGCCTAGTGCAAATAGCAATCGGTCTGGTTTTCCTCCTGTCCGGCCTCTTAAAGCTCGGAGACCCCGCCCGTTTTCTGGAAGATCTGCAGGCCTTCCCCTTCGTGCCCTATGGTCTTGCCTTCGCAACCGTCCTTATTC
>JBJHBN010000417.1:0-3401 GCA_050485505.1 Opitutales bacterium
GGTCGCGACTATGTGGTGATCGAGGGCAAGGTGCAGATCGTCGACGAGTTCACCGGCCGGATCATGCCGGATCGGAGCTGGCAGGGGGGCCTGCACCAGCTGATCGAGGCGAAGGAGGGGGTGGAGGTGACCGGCCGAAAGGAGACCATGGCGCGGATCACCTATCAGCGCTTCTTTCGCCGCTATGCGCGGCTGGCTGGGATGACCGGCACGGCGGAAACTGAAGCGAATGAATTCAAGGACATCTATGCCTTGGATGTCAAGGTGATCCCGACCAATAAGCCCTGTATCCGCAAGGACGAGAACGACATTATCTTCAAAACCCGCCGGGAAAAGTACAACGCGGTGGTGGACGCACTCGAAGAGGCGCACAAACGCGGACAACCCTGCCTGGTCGGCACGGTCTCGGTTGATTCTTCGGAAGTGCTTGGGCGGATGCTGAAACGGCGGAGTATCCCGCACAGCGTTCTGAATGCAAAATACCACGCTCAGGAGGCTGAAATTGTAGCCCGCGCCGGGCAAAAGGGAGCAGTGACCATTGCCACCAATATGGCGGGTCGTGGCACGGATATTAAACTGGGACCGGGCGTTGCTGAACTCGGAGGACTTTATGTCGTCGGCACCGAACGCCACACCTCGCGGCGAATCGATCGCCAGTTGCGCGGTCGTTGTGCGCGTCAGGGAGATCCCGGGCAAACACGTTTTTTTCTGTCTCTGGAAGATGAATTGATGCGCCTCTACAGTCAGGGCAGCGCGGGCAAGATGCTCGAAAGCTCTTTCCAGGAGGGCGAACCGCTTGAGCACCGTTGGCTGAACACCATGATCGAGCGCGCGCAGAAGACCGTCGAGCAGCACCACTATTCGACACGCAAACGCCTGTTGCAGTACGACGATGTGGGCTCCCGCCAGCGCGAGGTCATCTACGGTTTGCGCAAGGATGCCCTGCACAACGAGAACCCTCGGGAAGTCCTTTTTGAGTTGATTGAAGAGGAAATCGAACACCGCATCTTGCTCGCCGGATTGGATTCGGGTAAGGCCGAAAACAATGAAGACGGGCTGAAGGAATTCAGCAATTGGGTTCTGCAGACATTCCCTGTTCAGCTGGCTCAGGATGAGTTGAAGCAACTGGATTCCGATGGCTTGAAGGCAAAGGTAATCGAGGCCGTTCAGGAAGCCTACAAAGTCAAGGAAGCTGCTGAGGAGCCGGAGGCATTGAAGCGTCTGGAGCGATATGTGATCATCTCAAACCTCGATCGTAACTATCAGAACCTGTTGACCGAAATGGAGGATCTGCGCCAGAGCGTGGGCCTGCGCGGTTACGGTCAGAAGGATCCGCTGGTCGAATACAAGAATGAGGCTTATGCGTATTTTGAGCAGATGATGAATCAAGCCCGGGCCGATTTGTGCGGCGGAATTTTCCGCAGCGCTACCAACGCCCGTGCATTTGAATCGCTGATGGCCCACATGCAGAACCGTGTTCGTGCGACGGGCCCTTCGGATGCCAACGCTGCGCCGGCGCCGGGAATTCCCGCTGCTGCGGGCACCGGGGTTACGGCTTCGGGCGGTGGTTCAGGCAACGTGCAGTTGCCGAAGGTCAAGCGTACGCCGGTGCGGATCGCCAACGAACCTGGTCGGAACGAAACGGTGACGATTCGCCGTGGAATGGACAAACAAACACTGAAGTGGAAGAAAGCCGAGAAACTGGTGAAGGAAGAGGGTTGGTCCTTGGTGAGCCCGAAAAAGTGATCCGCTTCCTGCGGTCGCTCGCTCCCTGGCTGGCTCCAGCCTTTTTTGCACTCGGTTGGGTGGTGGCAATGCCGCCTTATGACCTGCCCGAGGCCGCCTACGTTTTTTTAATTCCTCTGGTTTTGTGGATTTTTATCAGCCCGCAGCCGAAGCTGGTTTTTCGCCAGGTCTGGATCGCTTCCACTGTGGCTTGGTTCTTCATCCTGTCGTGGCTACCGGCGTTCACGGACCATCTGGCATTTCCGATGGCGGGCCTGCTGGGATGGCTGGCGGCCCTTGCATTGGCTGCTGTGCTGGCTCTGTTTCCAGCCTCTTGGGCCTGGTTTGCTGCCAAGTCGATTCCGCAGGTGCTCGAACAGGGGGCCGGACGGCGAATTCTGCTTTTTACTGCACTGGCTGCGCTGTGGGTTCTGCTGGAATGGCTGCGCTCCTGGGTGTTGACCGGATTCCCCTGGTTGCCGCTGGCAGCAAGCCAGTGGCAACGGCCGCTGCTGCTGCAGATTCTTTCCTGGACCGGGGCCTGGGGGCTCTCCTTTGTGCTGGTCTTTTTCAACCTCGGCCTGGCTGCCTACCTGAGGTCTTTGCGCCACTGGCGGGGAAAACGCTGGTGGCAGCGGCTCTCGCCTGAATTTTACAGTGCGTTTGGCTTGCTCGGAGCGACTGTGTTTTTCGGGCTCAGTTACAGCGGTAATTTCGCCGCCCGCCAGTCCCTGTTGACTGTTGCTTTTGTGCAGCCCTACATTGCTGCGCCGGAGAAATGGGATCCTCAGTATGCCAACGAAGCGCTTGAGACCCTGGAGCATGTGACGGAGCTCGGTGCCTTGCTGCAACCGGACTTGCTGCTCTGGCCCGAGGCGACATTGCCATTCCCCTTGAAGGGCAACTGGCCTTTAGAGGATTGGGTTGCTGCCTTGAGCAAGCGCCTGGAAAAACCCATGTTGATGGGGGCGGTTGTGGTTGAGCGCGGTGAACAAGGCGAGGACTGGTTCAACGGAGTCTTCTGGGTGGATCCGGAAAAGGGAGTTGATACCGAAAACTACTACGCCAAACGCCATCTGGTGCCTTTTGGCGAATACGTTCCCTTTGGTCGCTGGTTACCATTCTTGGACAAGGTAATCCCGCTGGATGGCTCCTTTCGCGCAGGCACGGAGCCAACCTTATTGCGTTACCAGACTCTGGAACGGACACTGCGGATTGGTCCCCTGGTTTGCTACGAAGACATTTTCCCCGGCCTGGCCCGCAGCAGCGTCAATGCTGGAGCCGACCTTTTGTTTGTGGCCACCAACAATGCCTGGTTTGGCGAAGGCTCCGGTGCTTGGCAGCACGCCGCCCACTCGGTGCTACGGGCAGTTGAGACCCGCCGCCCGGTGCTGCGCACCGGCAATGGCGGTTGGAGCGGCTGGATCGATGACCACGGGCATATCCGTCACATAACCCTCGACCGCAGCGGTTCCATTTACTTTCAAGGCGTCGACACCGCTGAAATCACCCGCAGTCGGCACTGGATCCGTGAATTGAGCTTTTATGTGCGCTTTGGCGACTGGTTTGTCCTACTCTCCGGCTTCCTTTGCTGGCCTCTGATACGGACTTTTCTGAAAGATCGGGAGAAGACGACGTAGGTGCAGCGGTCCCCGCTGCACGGCGCGGCGATGGAG
>JBJHBN010000418.1:0-3399 GCA_050485505.1 Opitutales bacterium
GAATAGTAGTTGGGCTTCCCTTCAATGCCGGTATTCTCGACGCGATCCAGAAACTGCGCTTTCGATATGCTGTCTACGTCGTGATTTCCAATAACATGATAGCGCGGTCCTTTGAATTGCTTTAAGACGTTTTCAATTGTCTCGAGGTATTCCAACGTGGTCTCCTCAGATGCAGGGTCGCCTTCATCCTTCAAGTCACCTAGATGAACTAGAAAGTCTACTTTCTTCTGGTTCATAAGCTCGACGCACTCAGTCATCTTTGCAATAGATTCTCGGTAATGACGGTTCCCCGCGACTGCTCTATCGGCATAATGTGAATCGGTCACAATACCGAAACACAGTTTCGTCTTGTTATCAGTCACGTCCGCGCGTGCGAATGGCACATTCACGGAAAGCCCGGCAATGACAAGGCCTGACGTCTTGAGGAAGTGACGTCTCGTGGCTATCCAGCCAGCGCACCTGGACTGATTATCAGTTTCCATATGAGATTTCGTAGTCGCGCCCGGGCTCCAGCGTAAAGGCGAAGGCACCGGTGCGAGCATCGTGCCTGAAGGGCACAGGATTGTCATTGCCGGATTCATTGATGACGAGTGTGTCAGGATTCCATCCGGTGTTGTTGTTGACGATATTGGATCGGGTTTCCCCGTCAATGTAAGTGTAAGTGTATTCGGAATAGCCTGTGCTTATGGGGAATACCAAAGCTTCGATAGTGTTCGATTCGGTTTGGCTCTTCCTTACGATCACACCTTTGCCGCCAATGAAGACGGGAATACGCTCTTCCGGCATCGGAAAGTCTTCAAGAACAGTTGGCCCTTCGAATCGCTGGCCAGACTCGTAGTCTATCCAGACTCCCTCAGGTAGGTAGATATCCCGTGATGAGGCTGTTTCAAAATCATTCCCAAACAGAGGAGTTGCCAACATGGAAGGACCAAGCATCCATTGGTAGCGTTGCTGCTCCCGGCTGATCAGGTCGTAAGTATTCTCATCATCAGGGAAAGCAATGTGCAGGGGAGTCATCGTGTGGGGATATCCGGTGTTATAGCTGTCGATTGCTGCGCTGTATATATATGGTGCGTAGCGATCATGCCATTGAGCGGCTTTCAGTACGATTGCTTCGTATTCGGGATGTTCGAGCAGCCATGGTCCGCGGCCGAAAGACATTCCTGCGCTCACCGCCGCAAGCATGGCGTTGCGCACGTAGTATTGACGGAAAGTGTGGGTTGTTGTTGAGGTGGTTGGAGTGCCTCCGATAATATCCGGGTATCCGTTTGCCGCACCACTGGCCGCATTGTTGAGCATATTCAGTGGAATCCGATGGGGGTCCGAATGGTAATTCTCTCCCGTTCCGGCGTAAGAATCATTGATCCGAATTAGATCTCCGGGGACGGAGTAAGCGGCGTTGCGCACCATGACCAGGTATCCGTTGTCAGCCAAATTCTTGTTAAATGGATTCCACATGGCATCCTGATACATGCGGTCGTAAATCATTGCGTCTTCCTTGAATCCGTCGGCTTCCCACAGCGCCACTTGCTCGAGGAACCAAGCGAGGGCTTTGTCGTTGAAGCTATCCAGGAAATAAATCGGCTCCCGTGGAAACTGGTTGATCTCTGAGCGCAAGAGCTTCCCATCGCGGTCGCGAAGCAGAAATCCTTTTTCGTAGACCTCAAGGGGAAACCGACCGTCATTCTCCTCGTTGAAGGCTTCGCCCTCGGGGTCCTTGAAGTGGTTGCGAAGACCCAGAAGGAGTGCCATTTCATTTTCCTTGAATAGATCTTTGAGGGCCTGAGGATCTGGATATCGGGGATTCGCGAGGTTGTCCTGACGCGGTGTTGCAGTGGTATCCCACATGCCGAAGCTGACGGTTGTTCCCTCATAGCGGGACCGTCTGTCTCCCGGCCAAAAGCCCGAGCCGACAACCCCCCATTTCAACGGGAAGCCGAGGTCCAGGTATGTCTGTATGTTTTCCATGACAGAAGCCTGATACGTGTCCCAACCCAGGGCCCCGTAGGCTTCCCATCCCACGTTGAACATCGTGAAACGCGGTTTGACATCATGATAGCCCTCCAGTTCGCGTACCTTCTTGTAGTCCGCGTAGATGCGCTCCATGTCACCGATAAAATAGTAGAGCGTATCGACCTTCTTCACATCGGCCACGCCAATCCGGTTTTCGTCCTTTGTGAATCCAATGCGCTTTTTTGCGTCGTCAAAAAGCACCTGGGCGAATCCGCGTGAGGGGAAGATAGCAAAGTTGGAGATAAACCGGCGGCAGCTGCCTTGGTTGATAACCTCGTCCCGAACGAGCCCAAGCAGATTGGCTGTGTCGCGCGCTGAAACATTGTTGTTACATGGTGCGCAGACGTCGTTGAACTCGTCGGCATGCGAGCCGTAGTCTCCCATGCCGTAGACCGGCGAAACTGAGGCAGTTCTGAAATCGAATATGAAATAGCTGTCTGTATCGTTTGACTCTGTATATGCTGCTGGAATAACCGTGAATTTGGCGTGTGAATCGAACATCTCAATCGACACATGGGCCTGGTCTCCGGTTTCAGTAGTTACTTTCAAGTTCAATGTGCTTCCTTCAAAGGACTTGAATCTCGTCGATTCAACATCAAATAGCTCATTGTCGTTCGCAGAAGATATGCGCAGACCGGAATCTGGGTGAGGTTCGACGATTACTTCACCGTTTGATTTCTTAAACCCATAATTGAAAGCACCTTTTGTCACCTCAATCCGGAAGTTCTTATTGGTGAGAACGAATTGAGTATCATTCTCCTCAAAGCTTACGCTTTGGCTGGATCCGGGCGTCTGCGGCGTGTTTTTTGATTCGTCGCAGCCATTTAGGCCGAGAAGGCACACGAATAGGGCTATTGTAATTGAATTTCGCATAACTATGGTAAGATGGTTAGGATATTGATGACCCTTGGGGCCTTCAAATAGGTGTAGGGTAGGATATGTGATTGAGGTTGCAGAGCCTTGAGTCTGCATCGTTTCAGAGAAGTTTATGTCGCAGTAAAGGCAAGGTTTTGGAGGTGGCCAATCGCAGAACCATTAAACAGTTGAACAGTTTTTGTTTCACAGTGGCTCAGGTGGAAAGGCTGCGAGTTTGATTTCCAGCCCGGTCCAATGGGCGCGTAAACGGCGTCCGTCTTTGCCAGGGATAAAATAGATGCGCTCTCCTGCAAGCATCGGGGTCTCGAAATACACCTCAAAGGGTTTTATTTCTCCCTTTGATCTCTCAATGTAGCTTAGACTGATTCCAGCTTCTTTTCCCCAGGGCAAATGCACTGCGTGAAGGCTCATGCGGTTTTCGTTGGGACCGGCAAAATCCATTCCTTTTATGCGGATGATCCCTTCATACAAACCATCCTTCGGTGCGATGAATACAACTGCACCCACCTC
>JBJHBN010000419.1:0-3391 GCA_050485505.1 Opitutales bacterium
CTGTGCTCGGCAAGCATGGCTTCATCCGTAGTCCAGCCCGGTGGATTCAGGGAACCGTTGGACAATGGCCAATCTGGAAAGACCATACCAGCTCCAATGGTCGTAGTGAAACCGCCCGCATACATCAGAATCAGGGTGACCATAAAGGTCAGAAAACAATAACCAGCCAACCAACGGTCGTGGGTTTTTAAGTCCGGATGATTCTGAGATGACACCATTTTCTTAGTAACAATAAAGAGCCTACAACTACCTGAAGTAAGCGAGGAATGAGCCAAAACTCTGAATTCCGATCCAATTGACAACCGCAGACCTGCTGATCGACCGAATTAACAGCATTGATAATCGGGCCACAGAAGCGACATTAAACAGACTTATATCATTGAAAATATCTGCTTACATTGGCCGTGAACCCTTCACATCTGGTCGATACAGAGCTATCGTGACTTCTCTATGACGTCCGTGTACCCGTTTCCCTTCAGGCTATCCAAAGACGCTTCGCTTCTATTGGCCCTGGCTTTCTTTTCCGTCGGTATTTCAGCTTCGCCCCTTCTGTTAGCCCAGACCTCATTCGAGGGTGTTGTGATAGACGTCGTCGAAGACCGCAATCAAATCGTTATTGCGCCCAGCATGGACGCTGATGCCTCGACCCATCGAACCGTGCACGTTGGTCGCGGCGACCGCGTCATCGCCCGCGAGGGTTGGCAAATTCGGGGTGAAATCGTTCCCTATGCGGGTGGCGAACGTCTGCAGACGATTTTCCCAAACAAGTCCGAGGAGCGTGCGGTCATGAGCCGACTGGACCGCCAACTTCAGCACGACACGCTGAACCGGGGTTCACGGGTCTTTCGCGGTATTGGCGAACAGGCTCCTCGTTTTGCTCTCTGGGACCAACATGGCGAGTTGTTCCTCAGCGAATCACTGCGCGGCAGCTATTCCGTCATCAACTTCATATTCACCCGCTGCCGCATGGCCGAGATGTGTCCGGCGGCGACCGAGCGCATGCACCGCCTGCAGCGCATGGCCAAAGAGGCAGGCATTGAGAACTTTAAACTGGTTTCGATCACAATTGATCCGGAGTTTGACACACCGGGGATCTTCACCGCCTATGCGATGGACCGCGAAATCGATGGCAGCAACTTCTTCTTTCTTTCCGGCCCGGAACGCATTGCCGCCAACCTGCGCGCTCAACTGGGCGTCCTGGCAGAGCCGGATGAAGAGGAGATCGTCCGCCATACCCTCACAACCGTTCTGGTCGATCCATCTGGTCGTATCATCTACCGCATCCCAGGCAGCCTCTGGGAACCGCGTGTTTTCATCAACCAGATTGACAGGCACCGCGAAAACAACCAACCCTGAAATACTTTTCTATGTCTCAAAAAGTTCTCCAATGGTTTGCCATAACCAGCGGCTGTATTCTCGCCTATGTGGGCATGCGCTCGCTGCCGGTCGAACCCTGTGAATTCCTGCACTACGGCGAATTCGTCAATGCCGAGGGGGTGATTGAGGGCTGCGGTTATGAAGAAACCGAGTTTTTCGACATGCAGGCCCTGCGCTTTCCCATCCTGGTGAAGATGACGCCTCAGGAAACGCCGCGAACGGGCGAGCCGGTCACCTTTGATCTGAGCATTCAGACCACTTCCGGGCGCCCTATTTCCTACCACGACATCGCGGTTACCCACACGGAGCGTCTGCACCTGCTGCTCGTCGACCCAACCCTTCGGGACTACCAGCACATCCACCCACAGCCGGCCGGGCCTCCGGGGCACTACACTTTTACCATGACTCCGCAGAGCGCGGGCGAATACCGGGCCTATTTCGACTTCATTCCACTGACCAACAGCCGCCGGACCCTGCTCCACTCCCGATTTGAAGTGGAGGGCCAGCCCAAGGATTCAGTCGAATCGGCAAAAGTCGCGCACCAATGGCAGGACTGGGAGTTCAAGTTGCATTTCAAAACCGGCACACCCCGGGTTAATGAAGAGTTCGAAATAGTATTGTTGGTCAGCGACTCAGAACAGCGGCCAAAGTTCGAGCCGGTCATGGGCGCCTTCGCTCACTTGGTTGCCTTCGATGCGGAAGGCCGGGGCTTCTCCCACCTTCACCCGTTGAATCCTTTCCTTGACGAACAGGATCCCTTCAATCCGGAAATGAATTTCCGCATGCGTCTGGACCGGCCGGGGCATTACCGGATCTGGGCTCAGATCAAAGTGGAGGGCGAAGAGCTCTACCTGCCTTTCGATCTGCACATTGCTTCCTGAATTCATCCCATAAATGAGTGCACTCAGCTCCTCCGAACGGCGTCAGGTTGGCGCAGTCCTTGCCGTCAGCCTGGCTGCGGTCCTGTTCCTCTTTTGGCTGATCTACGGCTACGCGCCCGAAAGCCGCTGGGCCGAAAGCTTCGGCTTTCTGCCAGCATTCAACGCGACCTGTAACGCCTTCAGCACGCTCTTCATTATCACCGGCATCTACTTGATCCGGTCCGGTAACAAGCGCGGCCATGGCATCGCCATGAGCTGCGCACTGGCAAGTTCAGCGCTTTTCCTACTGGGTTATATTCTGCACCACTCCCTGCACGGGGACACGCGTTTCATCGCCGAAGGCTGGATCCGACCGGCTTATTTCGCCATCCTGATCAGCCACGTGATCCTTTCGGTTGTAGCCTTGCCAATGGTTTTAATGACCGTCTTCTGGGCCATCGCCCGCAACTGGTCCCGCCACCGCGCCTTGGCGCGCTGGACCTATCCTGTCTGGCTCTACGTCTCGGTCACAGGAGTGTTGATTTTCTTTTTCCTGCGCTTTTTCAACCACTGAAGCGCAATACAATAGGTCTTCACCGATAGAGCTTCGGATAAATCCGCCACCAACCAATAGGACAAAGAATCAGGGTCAAAACCAGCAGAAGCGGCCCGTGGTGTAACAACGCGGCACCAAAACCTTCGTTCCAAAGCGCAGTTTGTCCCAGGCGTACGCCATGGTAAAGGGGGGAAAAGTAACAGATGACCTGAATGGCCTTGGGCACGTCTGTCAGCGGAAAAAAGACGCCTGAAAAGAAAAACAGTGGATTGATCAGAACGGCGTAAACGGTCTGGAACTGATTGATGTTTTTCACCATCGCCGAGGCAATGAATCCGATGGCACCGCATGATATTGCAACCATGGCTGCGATGAACGGTATGGCCCAGGCAAGATGCGGCTCCACTACACCGGCAATCAGCAACACCACCGTCACACCGGAAGCCATACCAGCTCCTTTCATCGCAACCCATAGATACTCTCCAAGAATGATCTCATGCGGCCCGATCGGCGTCGTCTGCATCGCCTGATAGACGCCTTCATACTGGTAGCGGATGAAAAAGCCGTAACTGGTTTCGAAAAAGGCTGTCCACAAGGC
>JBJHBN010000420.1:0-3378 GCA_050485505.1 Opitutales bacterium
CCTTGGACGCGTCGGATGCGGGTATTCGCGAAGAATGGTTCCGGCGACGGCTGAGCGGTTCGATTCAGCTGCCGGGCAGCGTGGATGCACAAGGTCTTGGATATCCTGTGACGGTGGAATCACCCTGGACGGGGACAATTTTCAACCGGGACTACTACGAAAAAGATGTCTACGCACCTTACCGCGAGCCAGGGAATATTAAGGTGCCCTTTTTTCTGCAACCGGAAACCCACTACATAGGCGCTGCTTGGTATCAGAAATCCATTCAAGTTAACGACGAATGGGCGGACAAACGCATCCGTCTATTACTTGAACGACCTCACTGGGAAACTCAGGTTTGGATTGACGAACGTGAAATCGGCAAGGGCGACAGCTTGTCCACTCCACACGAATGGGATTTGGGACAGCTGGAAGCGGGGCGAAGCTATCGACTGACGATCCGGGTGGACAACCGTCAGCACATCGGCGTGGGACAAAACGCACACAGCATCAGCGATCACACTCAGGGCAATTGGAATGGCATCGTAGGGAGGATGGAACTGCAGGCCCTTGAAAACTGTCGCCTTACCCAACTCGACGTCAGCCCCAATGCGAGCGGTCGCTCAATCCGCGTTTCGGGCAAACTTCAGCACCTAAATGAAGGATGCACGCTGAAGCTCAAAGTTTACCCAAAAGACGGATCTCCAGACGAACCCCTCGTCCAGCAGAGCCTGCCCCTGCAATCCAGTGACGAAATCACGTCCTTCGAGCTCGAACTTGAGCTGGGACCGGAAGCGCGGTTGTGGGACGAATTCGACCCCTTTCTCTACGAATTGCAGGCGGACTGCGGCAGTGAGCAACGGACCATCCGTTTCGGTCTCCGCACCGTTTCGGTCGAAGGAAGCCAAATAGCAATCAACGGTCGCAAGGTGTATTTCAGGGGGACCTTGGATTGTTGTATTTTCCCCCTCACCGGGCACCCGCCGATGGACGTCGATTCCTGGCGAAGAGTCCTCCGGCAAATTCAGAGCCATGGACTGAACCATGTGCGCTTCCACTCCTGGTGCCCACCCGAGGCCGCCTTTGAGGCCGCCGACGAACTGGGTGTCTATGTTCAGGCCGAATGTCCTATCTGGCCAAATGTGGACGCAGTGCTCGCTTTCAATTCGCCTGCCGGCATTGGCGACGGCGATGCAATCGACCACTGGACCTATGAAGAGAGCGAGCGCATTCTTCAGGCCTACGGCAACCATCCCTGTTTTGTTCTGATGGCCAGCGGCAACGAGCCCGGCGGCCCCAATCATTGTGAATACCTGAGCCAATGGCTGCTACATTTCCGCCAACGAGATCCACGCCGCCTTTACAGCGCAAGCGCTGGCTGGCCCGAACTTCCGGAAAGCGATTTCCACATTCCCTCAGCCCCGCGCCTCTATCAATGGGGAGATGGCCTCAAAAGCAGGATCAATGCCCTACCCCCTGCTGCTTGCCACGATTACAGCGGTTACATTTCCGAACGGGACGACCCCGTCATCAGTCATGAGATAGGCCAATGGTGTGCGTATCCACCGATTTACGACACGAACAAATACAGTGGCCATCTCAAGGCACGCAACTACGAGATCTACGCAGACAGCTTGCAGGCCAACCACATGGGCGATCAGATCCGGGACTTTGTCCGGGCCTCGGGAAAACTGCAGGCGCTCTGTTACAAGGAAGAGATCGAAGCCTCCCTCCGCAGCAAGGGGCAGGCAGGCTTTCAGCTACTCGGCTTACAGGACTTCCCTGGCCAGCAGACAGCTCCTGTGGGCATTGTTGATGCCTTCTGGGACAACAAAGGCTATCTGGAAGCCGAGGAGATGCGTCGCTTCTGCAACCCGACGGTCCCGCTCATTCGGCTTGAGAAGCGGATTTTTGCCAGTGATGAAACATTCTCGGCTGCTCTTGAAATAGCGCACTATGGCCCGCAAGATCTCAATGAAGCGACTATTCTCTGGAAGCTCTCGACGACAAAAACCGGCGTGGTCAGGGAAGGTCGGCTCTCCGCACCAAAGATTCCGACCGGAAGCCTACAGCCGTGCGGATTGATCGAATTCGATTGGGCAAAGCTGCCCGCACCGGCACAATACAAACTGACCGTTCAATTGGAAGGTGAAGCCGATGCAAGCTGTAACGACTGGGACCTGTGGCTGTATCCAGCCGAACTTTCCGAAAAAACAGTCGAATCCCCGACCATCGTTCGATCGGTTGCAGAGGCCCTACCTCTGCTCGAAGACGGGCAATCGGTGCTTTGCATCCCAGAGGCTGGGCGGATTAAACATCGGGTTGAACTCGGGTTTTCACCCATTTTCTGGAATACCGCCTGCACTCAGGGCCAACCACCACACACCCTCGGCATACTCTGCGATCCCGATCATCCAGCTCTGGAACACTTCCCTACCGATGCCCACAGCAACTGGCAATGGTGGTATCCGATACAGGCAGCGGAAGCCATGGTTCTCGATAAACTCCCGCCAGCGTTTCGACCCGTTGTGCAAGTCATCGACGACTGGTTCAAAAACCGACGTCTCGGCTTGATCCTCGAAGCCCGCGTCGGCAAAGGAAAGCTCCTACTCTGCAGCATAGACCTACTTTCAAGCAGTGATATTCCCGAGCAGAATCTGGTCTGCCGTCAACTGCTGCACAGTCTTAAAAAACATGTGCAAGGCCCCAAATTCGATCCGCAGAGTGAACTGAACGCAAGCGAGTTGAGTTCGATATAATTGGAGATTGGGCTTGGGTCGTTTGCAATAACACCCTCGACATGCAGGGGAAGAAGGGATTAGCGTTGATGTCTTATGCTCGCCAAAGAACTGTTCTCTCTCCCTACGAGTTTAGCACACGTGGCCCCGTGGTTCGATAAAGATGCCCACCCATGGGATTGGTTGAAACAGATCAATTTAGCACTGGAAGGCGTGCTGGCAGGTAGCGACAACTTGATGAGCCTCGAAAACCGACCTGCTGGCGTGTATGTTCGGGGGCCGGTTTTTATTCATCCGACTGTTCGCTTACCGCTGGCAGCCGTAATTGAGGGACCTGCCTGGATCGGTGCTCATACCGAGATCCGTCCCGGATGCTACATTCGTGGCAATGTGATTGTCGGTGAAAACTGCGTGCTGGGCAACTCCTGTGAATACAAGAATTGCCTGCTCATGGACAACGTGGAAACCGCCCATTTCAACTACGTTGGAGATTCCATCCTGGGTTCCCGCGCCCACCTGGGGGCAGGTGCGATTTGTGCAAATCTTAAATTGAGCCGCGACGAGGTGACAATCCGGATCGGAGAAGACCGCTTCCCAACCAATTTAAAAAAGGTTGGCGCCTTCCTCGGCGAAGGCGCGGAAGTCGGCTGTAACAGTGTTC
>JBJHBN010000421.1:0-3370 GCA_050485505.1 Opitutales bacterium
ACCTTGTCCGGCAACCCCCTCGCCATGGCCGCTGGCATCGCTGCCCTCGACCTGCTGGACGAAACCAATCCCTACGCGGATATGGACCGCCAGGGTCAGCGGATGCGTACCGCTCTGCTCGACGCTGCCAAGGCCAAAGGTATTCCTCTGCAGGTTCCACAAGTCGGATCGATGTTCTGCCTGTTTTTCAGCGAAACCCCCGTGCGCTCGGGAGCCGAAGCCACGGCGAGTTCGGTCGACCTGTTTCCCAAGCTGTTCCGCCATGCTCTCGAAAATGGTGTCTTCCTACCTCCCAGCGCTTATGAGACTTGCTTCATCGCCACTGCCCATGACGATGCAAGCATCGACCAGGCAGCCGAGGTGTTGAGCGAAGGCATCCGCCGACTCTAGTAGTTCGACCACCAGCTCGGTGATGATCGGTTGACGACCAACAAATATTCGAGTCTTATCGCTCCCGTGCACTCGGCAAAAACGACCCCTTCACTCTTCGACCTGACTGATAAGGTTATCGTTATCACCGGTGCCACGGGCACCCTGACCGGCTCCGCCGCCCGCTATTTCGCAGCGCAGGGGGCTCGGGTGGTCTATCTGGCGCGCAATCCGGAAAAGCTGGAAGCCGCGCTGGCGGCCTGCCGCGATGAGGTTCCCAATGCTCAGTGCATGGGCGTGGTTGCAGACGTGCTCGATCGTCCGGCATTGGAAAAGGCTTGTTCCAAGATCCTGCAAAAATGGGGTCGGATTGACGGACTCCTCAACGGCGCCGGAGGCAACATGCCAGGCGCAACGATCAGCCCGGATAAGAGCTTCAAGGACCTGGATTTTGAATCGCTGCAACAGGTGGTGGATTTGAATTTCCATGGCACGGTGCTGCCTTCACTGGTTTTTGCCGATGCGTTGATCGAGGCCGGCGGCTCCATTGTCAATTTTTCCTCGGTTTCCGCTCCGCTGGCAGTGACGCGGGTGGTCGGCTATTCGGCAGCCAAATCAGCGGTCGAAAATTTCACCCGCTGGCTGGCGGTGGACATGGCCCGCAAAACCAAAGGAAAGGTGCGGGTCAATGCCGTCCTGCCGGGTTTCTATATCGGCGAACAAAACCGACACCTGCTGACCAACCCGGATGGTTCCCTGACCGAGCGCGGGCAGCTGGTGGTCAACAACACCCCCTTTGGCCGCTTTGGACAAGCCGATGAACTCCACGGTGCCCTGCACTACCTACTGGCCGATGCCTCAAAATTCGTGACCGGAACCATTCTCCCGGTTGATGGTGGCTTTGTGGCATTCTCAGGGGTCTGAGCCATGTCGCGAAACAACTGCCAATCATTGCTGGAGGAAGGATTTCGCTGGTTTGGTCCGGCGGACCCGGTGACCTTGAGCCACATCCGCCAAACCGACGCCAAAGCCGTATTCAACTCCCTGCATGAGATTCCTTATGGAGAGCTTTGGCCTATCGAAGCCATTCAAGAGCGCAAGGCGCTGATTGAGGCAGCAGGGCTCGAATGGCGAATCGTTGAATCGGTGTCGGTGCACGAGGATCTGAAAACGGGCTCCGGGGACTTGCACCGTCTACTCGACAACTACTGCCAAACGCTGCGCCATCTCGCAGAGGAGGGCATTCAGACGGTCGTTTACAATTTCATGCCGGTGCTCGACTGGATACGCACCGACATGAACTGGACCCTGCCCAGCGGCGCCCGTTGTCTGCGTTTCAATCCGGTTCACTTTGCGGCTTTTGAACTGTTCGCCCTCAAACGGCCCGGTGCCGCCGAAGACTACAGTGACGAACAGCAAGCAACTGCGGGAGAATGGTGGCAGTCCATCGACGCCAAAACTCAGGAACAGTTCATCCAGTCGGTCATAGACGTCTTTCCCGGCGTAAAATGGGGACTGTCACTCGATGACATTCGCCAGATGCTGAACCACTACCAGGGCATCGGCACCGAGCAACTGCGAATCAACCTCGATCGCTTTCTCAACGCAGTGATACCCGTTGCCGAGTCCGTGGGCGTCCGCATGGCGATCCACCCCGACGACCCGCCATTCCCTGTGCTCGGCCTGCCGCGTATCGTCAGCACGGCGGACGATATCGATGCCATTTTCTCAATGGTCGACAGCCCCGCCAATGGTCTCTGTTTCTGTAGTGGTTCCTTCAGTGCCCGGGCAGACAATGACCTGGTTGCCATGGCAGAACGTTTTGGCCCACGTATCCACGCTGCTCACCTACGCAACACCCAACGCAGTGAGGATGGCAGCTTCCACGAGGGCGGACACCTCGACGGCTCCGCCGACATGCCCGCTATTGTCCACGCACTACTGCAGGAACAAGATCGACGCCAAACCCAAGGCCGTGCCGACTGGCAAATCGCCTTCCGCCCCGACCACGGCCACGTTATGCTGGACGACCTCGAAAAACCCGTCGGCATCACCCCCGGCTACCCCGCCATCGGCCGCCTCCGCGGCCTCGCCGAAATCCGTGGTTTGATGCGAGGGCTGCGCTGGAAAATGTCGTGATAGGTATGGAAGCCTCGCCGAGGGTTCCGCTGATAGACAGGGATTTTATGAATGATCAACGGCGCTTTCGGCGAAACCGCCCTTACCGTTTTTTGCCGGGTTCAGACTCAAACCGAGGCCCGCAACCAAGTGGCATACGCTTCCGCACCGATCTCTCCAGCGGCCAGGGCCAGGGTTTGCAGAACGGCTTGTTCTTCGGGAGCCACCAGACGCTGTCCATTGACTCCAAGGAACACGTAGGCAGCCATGAATCCCGACCGTTTATTCCCATCTACAAAGGGATGGTTGCGAATAACTCCTGCGGCATACGCCGAAGCGAGGTCAAACAAGTCCGGCTCGCCGTATGAAAACAGCTGAACCGCCTTGTTGATAGCCGAGTCAAGCATGCCTTCGTCACGAATGCCTTTGAGACCCCCGAACCGCGCCAGCAAAGCGTCGTGTACTGAAAGAATAATCTCTTTGCTCAACCAGTGTGGCTCTGTCATTTTGCTAATTCCCGCAAGGCGTTCCGATAACGATTCATCCCCTCTTCAGCCACTTTCATCACTTCCTCAAACCCCGGTCGGTCACCAGTGATCCGCAGGGAATTTTCCGGCGACTCGGTCAAGTAAAGCGACTGGCCCTCCTCCACTTTTAGAATCTGCAGAGCCTCTTTGGGCAGAACTATGCCAAGGGAGTTTCCAATTTTGCGAACTTTTGTTTCGATAGCCATGTTATAACAATAGTTGCCACAGGCTCGAATTGTCAAGCTTTGAGATTGTCCACCTCCCTGATCAACGCTTGACTCACCACCGTGAAAAGCCGCTTTTCTTTACTTTCTGCCCTTATATTCTTGGTTGCAGCCCTCCCTTTTTCGCTCAAT
>JBJHBN010000422.1:0-3358 GCA_050485505.1 Opitutales bacterium
GTCCTTGATGCGGGAAGCCAGCTCCGGCTCGCCGAGACCGACGGAAAGGGCGGTCTGCGGGTTTTCGATGCGGTCGATGCAGGCCTTAAGGAGGGTCAGACTGTGGCGACTGTCGGCAGAGGGGTGAACCCGACCTTGTAGCCGATCGGCGGGAATCTCTTGTCCGGCCCAGTGCGATTCCAGCGGCCGACCCCAGGCGTCAAAGGCTTCGGCCTGCGATTCCGGTGCGGCGATCAGCACCTCTGGACGGTTGGTCGCTGCTGATTGTTCGAAGCAGTGAATCAGAAGCGGTATTGGATCGGGCAGGCCTGCCAGCAGAATGCGTTTGCCCCCCTCGATAGGGCTGCCCTCGGCAGCTGCCCGGAGCAAAGCATCGTCTGGATCCTTTAGCCCTTCGCTGCGGAGCAGTTGACGGTATGATTTTTCCAATTCGGCGAGGGACTCCCAACGCTCGCTTTCCTCGAATTGGATGCGTGACACACTGGTGAAGTCGTGGTTGCCTTCGGCCAGAGTCGTCTTTAGCCGCTGCAATAAACGGGCGGATTTGAGCGCCCAAGAGCGGTTCGGGCGGGGCCCCGTTGTGTCGAAGCCGAAGAGCTGATCCTGTATGGTGGGATTGGCTTGTTGTAGGCATACCGCCCAGGCCAGCAGACAGTCGTTGCGGTTTGCCAGCTCTTGGCCACTTAGATTGTGGCGCAGGAACTGGGCTGGCGTTTGGATACGAGGACTGAGAAAACCTGCGCGGTTGTCCGGCATGTCGTGGACCAGGTGGCTGCGCAACTTGCGGCCGGATTCCGCTGTCGGGACGATCAGCACCCAGTCGCTAAAGTCATGTTTGCCTGCAGGCGCTTGTTGCCAGAACCAGGCGGCGAAGCGCAGGGGGAGTGGTTGGTTCCAGTCCAGAAAGTGACGAACAGGCGAGGAGCGGAGTGGTTGCACGGATTCGATAACGCCATGCAACCTCAACGAATGCACGAAAAAAGTAATTGGATTTCGACCAGAAGTTTTCAATCATGGGGGTATGAGAGGTTTCGTAAGAGGGGGCAGTGAAGAACCGGCTATGGTGACCGTCGCATGAGTGGTCGGCTACGTCAATTCAGGGAGCTTGCCCGTCAGGGGCCCAAGCAGTTGAAACGGGGTGTGCGGCGTGCAGTTCGCAGTCAGGAGATCCAATTCTTTCCGGCTCGGCACACCATGGAGGACTACGGTCGGGATGCCCTCGGGAGGGATTTTCGTGCCGGTCTGAACATTGCATTGCTGGCCTTCCCGCAGGGCATGGCCTATGCTCTGATTGCAGGTCTGCCCCTTCAGTTTGGCCTCTTTTGTTTTATTGGTGCATCGTTGGCGGCGCCTTTTTTTGCGAGTTCTCGCTACAACTCCGTAGGACCAACCAATGCTACGGCGGTGCTGATGCTGAGTAGCTTTCTGGCCTTTCAAATGTCTGCGGAGCAGATCCTGATCGCGGCACCTCTGATGGTTTTTTTGTCAGGTGCGTTCCTGATGATTGGTGCCATATTGAAGGTAGCGCGTTTTATTCAGTATGTTTCCCGTACGGTGATTACGGCATACATCACTGTCGCGGCAATCCAGATCATCACTTACCAGATCCAGAATGTGCTCGGTTACTCCATTGATGGAGGAGCTTCGCCCATTGGAGTTGTTTGGTATACCGTCATAAATATTGGCCAGACGCATTTGCCTTCACTTGGTCTTGGTCTTTTCACATTGGCTGTATACCTGGCGATTCAGAAGGTCGAGGCGAAGCTCCCGGCAGTGGCGGTGGCCTTGGTGGTTGCCGCTGGCGCTGGATATCTCATGAACCGGCTGGGTTTCCCTGTCGAAACGCTGCAGGCTATTGCTATAGGGGATTGGGCTTTTGGGGATATTTACTTTGACCTCGCACTTGTGCATCAAGTGGCGAGCGCTTCGTTGGCGCTCTCCTTGTTGATTGTTCTTGAATCCAATTCTATTGGCAAATCTCTGGCGGCCAAAGCCGGTGACCGGATTCAGTCTAATCAGGAAATGTTTTCGCTCGGAATTGCAAACATTAGCAGTTCCCTTTTCGGCGGGATGGCTGCATCGGGGTCTTTGACTCGATCAACACTGAATTTCACCAGCAAGGCTGCGTCGCCGCTCAGCAATGTGTATGCTGCGGTCCTGGTGGCCGTATTGCTCGTTGGTTTAAGCGATTTTATTGGCTATATTCCGACGCCTAGTCTGGCGGTGCTCGTCATCTGCATTGGCGTCTCGCTGATCAATCCATGGCTCATCCGGATTGTTTCTCGCGCGACTGATGCCGATGCCATTGTCTTTTACGTAACCGTGGCTACCGGTTTGCTGTTGGCGCTGGATACCGCTATTTACCTTGGTACTGCCTTGTCCATCATTCTCTTTCTGCGCAAGGTGGCTGAACCCGAGATGGTCGAGTATACCTACACGGACGACGGCCTACTGGCGCAGATTGGGGATACGGGCAAACGCGCCAATCCGCAGGTATCGATTGTGCACGTTGAGGGGGAACTGTTTTTTGGCGCTGCTGAGCTTTTCTATGAACAGATGCGTAGGGTGTGTGACGATCCCAACCTCAAGGTGGTAATCTTGAAATTGCGGCACGCTCACAACCTCGACGCAACCTCGGTCATGGCCCTGCGGGAACTCAATCAATACATGCGTGATCAGGATCGTATCCTCTTGTTCAGTGAGGTCCGCAAGGAGGCTATACGCATCTTCAAACGCAGCGGTATGTTGGACCAGGTGGGGCGCGAGCGCGTCTTTGTAGATAACCCCAGCAACCCCACTATTGCCACTGCCAAGGCTTTGCGGTATGCAATGAAGTTGCTCGGGGGTGCGCAAGCGGATGTTAAAATCTACCTGGGAGGGCATCGTAAAGAAAAGGGTAGGGAAGCTGACTAAGATGTCAGAAATGAGTGATGGATTGAGATTCGTCCTCAATAGGGTTTTGGCTTCAAAAAAAACCGTCGCGTTCAGTTTTTTCTATTGCCTTAGCCGCCGATTCTTCCACTAGTCCTTTTATCCTTCTTGCAGGGCGCGTTTCTCTTTCCGCGTTCCTGTTTGGTATGGGCGATTTTTAATCAGACAGAGGACAGATGGCACAAAAAACTATCCATCGGAAGCATTTCCTGGTTTCAGCAGGGGTCGCACTCGCGGGTTTCGTGAGCTTGCGTCGCCTTACTTCCAAGTCGACTCCGGATCCATTGGAATCCGGGGTTGCTGGCGCGTCCGCGAGTGAGCGGGTCCAGCGTGAACCGCGTGCCGTGTCGCGGTCTGTTGAAACGGTTTAAGCCAAACTCTAAGAACCGAATTCCATGGCCAATCTCTTTCCAAAGCGTTCCAACGC
>JBJHBN010000423.1:0-3346 GCA_050485505.1 Opitutales bacterium
TCAGCGATGTCTCCGCACCCGAGCTCATTCAGAGGCGTGGGCTTCCGCCGGAACCCGTAGGTTGAAAACGGTGGCTCCGAGCCCGTAGAGGGAGGTGAATGCGCCTTGTGCGCCGACGGTTTTGAGGTGCTCCAGGCTGTGTGAGCCAGTGGCCACCAGATAGCGGTCGATGTCCAGTACCTCCGCCGCCTGCGCATCGTAGGGCGAGTCGCCCACCATGCAGGTTTCGTCGGCCGCTGAGTCGAGCTCATTGAGCACGTGGCGGGTGAACTCTGGTTGTGGCTTGCGCCAATCGGTGTCGCGGGCGCCGATCACCAGCTCAAAATAGTCTGACAGGCCGACGTGATCGATGATCTTGCGGGCGAAGCCACCGTCCTTATTGGTGAATACAGCCATTTGTATGCCCTGTGCCTTCAGGTGTCGCAGCAGCCATTCCGCCCCGGGAAGGATATGGATTTCCTCATGCCAGATGCGGTCGAAGTGTTCGCGAAAATGGGCGACCCCTGGCTCGACGCAGTCCGCTGGAACCAGTTTGCCGAAGGTGATCGGGATGGAACCGCCGACAGCGTGCAGCACGGTGTCGAAATCCACCGCTTCGAGCCCAAGCTTGTCCATCGCGTACTGATAGCAGCGGTAAATGACCTGGAAATGGTCGATCAAGGTGCCATCGAGGTCGAAGAGCACGGTCTGGTAGCGGTTGGAGGTCGATACATGGGCCATTGAGCAGTTAGAGAAAGCGGACCCGCGAAGTCTGTCAATGGCTTCGATAAACTCAGATTGAGGTGGTGTCCGCTATTTTGAGATTGAGCCCCGGCGATGGGGAGATGATTTTCAGGGATCAATGACCTTTGACTTTAGCAGCTCGATTGACCGGTCCGGAACCGGTAGCCTCAAATGGAATAAATACGCCGGCAAGGATATCCTGCCGTTTTGGGTGGCGGATATGGATTTTCGCTCACCGCCCTGCATTGAAGAGGCCCTGCGCGCGCGGGTCGATCATGGCGTCTACGGTTACACGGTTCCCTACAAGTCTGCTGAAGACAGCGTGATCGATTATATGCGTGATGCCCACGGGCTTAAGATTCAGCGCGAGTGGATTGTCTGGATGCCGGGCTTGGTGCCCGCACTGAACACCGCCTCGCGTGCCTTTGAATCCCCGGGAGACGGTGTGCTGACCTTTACGCCCGTCTATCCACCGTTTCTGACGGCGCCGGAGTGGCAGGACAAGGAACTCATTGCCCTGCCTTTGAAGCTGGACGACGGGCGCTATACCTTTGACTGGGAAAAAATGGAGGCGGCGGTGAAACCCAACACCCGTTTGCTGCTGTTGTGCAACCCACACAATCCGGTCGGGCGTGTCTTCAGCCGTGAGGAGTTGGAGCAGCTGGTCGATTTCAGTGAGCGCCATGACTTGATTCTGGTGTCGGATGAGATCCATTGCGACCTGATCCTGGAGCCTGAGCTGAAGCACCACTCCATTCTGTCTTTTGGCGAGCGGGCGGCGAAGCGAAGCCTCACGCTGATGGCGCCGAGCAAGACGTACAATATCCCAGGTCTGTCGACCAGTTTCATCGTTATCCCGAATCCGCGCCTGCGGATGCGCTTCCAGCGTGCCTCCCGGGGAATGATCACGGAGATCAACTGCTTTGGCTATGTAGGCTGCGAAGCGGCCTACAGGGGCGGAGAAGCCTGGCGTAAGGAACTGATCGAGGTGCTGCGTCGTAACCGGGATCGGCTCTACTCATTTGTCGCCGAGCGCATGCCGCGGGTCAAGATGGTGCCGATGGAAGCCACATACCTTGCCTGGCTGGACGTACGTGATCTGGGGCTGGATAAGCCGGCTGCCTGGTTTGAATCGCATGGTATCGGTCTCAGTGACGGGGCCTTGTTTGGGACCCCGGGTTTTGTCCGCTTTAATTTCGGCTGTCCGTCGGAATGGATGGAGAAAGGTTTACAACGTCTTGGTGCTGCCTACGATGCCATTGAATAAGTGAACCGGCTGCAGCGATACATTTTCTTGGCGGTATTTGGCGCCTGCCTCGGCGGGGTGGGCCTGTTTGTGTTTATTCTGATTACCGGAAATGCGATGCGCGACATTCTTGGCCTGTTGGCCGATGGGCGTATTACCTTTTCGATCTTTTTCGACTTGCTGATGCTGCTGATGCCCTACGCGGTCTCGTTTGCCATGCCGCTGGGCATGTTGATTGGGGTGCTGGTGGTTTTTGGGCGTTTGTCGGCAAATCACGAACTGACCGCCATGCGTGCGGCAGGTTTGTCGATCTGGTCGATTTCCGCACCAGTTGTGTTTATCGCGCTGTTGGGGAGTTTCGCCGCTGTCTGGATCAATGGCTACCATGCGCCGGAATCGCGCGCGGCTTATCGGGCCATTTTGGATGACATCGTGCGCACGGATCCCCTGCGTTTTATCATCCCCAACACCTTTATCCACGAATTCCCCGGCTATATTATCTATGTCGAGGAGCGGCGGGAGGAAACGCTGCGCCATCTCTGGGTTTGGGAGTTGGATGAGCAGCGCCGGGCGGTTCGCCTGCTGCGGGCCGAGGAAGGCCGGTTCAGCTACGACGAGGCGCAGGATTCCCTGATCATGACCATCCGCAATGGTTTTACCGAACTGCGGGATGAAGATGACCCGGACAACGTGCAGCGGATTCTGCCGACCCTTTCGTTTAACGATGCGCGGATTCGATTACCTCTGGACAACTTGTTGGGGGGTGGCCCGCGACCGCGAAGGATATCGACTCTTACTTTTCCTCAACTGGTAGAGTTGCGCCAGGATTATCGCAGTGATCGCCTGCACCGGGGGGTCGATGAGGATGAAGCGAATCTGCTTTATCGGGAGCAGATTCGCGTGCAGTACCACATGAGCCGGAACCTGGCCATGGCCTTCAGTATTTTTTCCCTTTCTTTGCTCGGGGTCCCCTTGGGTATTCAAGCCCGACGTACGGAAACCTATGCCAACATGGGCCTGGCGCTGATGATCGCACTGAGTTATTACCTGGCGATGATCATCATCGGCTGGACCGAAGACAGTCCGGAGATACGTCCGGATATTCTCGTCTGGATGCCGAATTTTGTCTGTCAGTCGGCGGGAA
This sequence comes from Opitutales bacterium, assembly GCA_050485505.1. Classification (GTDB taxonomy): domain Bacteria; phylum Verrucomicrobiota; class Verrucomicrobiia; order Opitutales; family Oceanipulchritudinaceae; genus JAFIGG01. Next base: position 3,114 of record JBJHBN010000423.1, read on the forward strand.
TAGCGCTATTGGTTCGGGCTAATCAGTCCCGCTAAGTCTCGTCTGGAAATTGCCTGAAGTCCATTGTAGAGACGACAGTTCAGGCTAAAGACTTCTCCAACAGCCTGATTTGAAGGGTGTTGGAGCCCGGCCTTTAGGCCGAACTGCAGGGCATTGGGCTGCGGGTGTTTTGGCTTTTGGCCCTGCGTTCAGGCTGAAGCCTGTTCTCCAACGGGATTGGATCCGAAGGGTGT
>JBJHBN010000424.1:0-2596 GCA_050485505.1 Opitutales bacterium
CAGCCGTTTGCGGATTCTGTTATACTGATGTCGAAGCAGCTGATCGTTCCGCCAGGGGCGGACAGCATGCTTTTCCGTCTGGCACCCCTGATCATGATGCCGCCCGCGATCATGGCCTTTGCTATTCTTCCGTTCAGCGACACACTGGTTGCCGCCAATCTGAATGTCGGATTGATTGCACTGTTTGCCTTTAGTTCCTTCGAGGTCATTGCGGTAATGTTGGCGGGTTGGTCATCGAGGAACAAATACGGTATCATTTCCGCCGCCCGGGTGGTGTCTCAAAATGTTGCCTATGAGATTCCGATGATGTTGGTGGTCGTAACCATGATTCTGGTTACGGGCAGCCTGAATCTGACGGAGATTGTCAATCAGCAGGCCGGAGCCTTCTGGAATTGGAACATCCTTAATTTGGCTGCAAACCCGTTGATGCCGATAACCTTCGTGATCTTTTTTATCTGTATGCTTTCCGAAACCAACCGGGCTCCCTTTGATATGGCCGAGGCGGAAAGTGAACTGGTGGCGGGCGCTTACACTGAATATGCAGGCATGGGCTTTGGCGTCTTTTTCATGGCGGAGTATGCCAACATCGTAATCGGCTGCGCGCTCGCGGTAATTCTTTTTTTTGGCGGTTGGCACAGTCCGATCGGGGTCCTCCCCGGTGTGTTCTGGTTCCTGCTCAAACTATACGTCCTGGTCTTTGTTGTGATCTGGGTGCGCTGGACTTTCCCTCGCACGCAGTTCTATGGCTTGCTCAATTTGTCGTGGAAAATACTCATCCCCATTTCCCTGTTCACGCTACTGTTGAGCAGCGTAATGGTTAAAATCTTTTAGTCATGAAAGCAAAGAATATCCTGAAAGACGTCATCGGAGGCTTTTGGAGCCTGCTGGTGGGTATGAGTATTACGCTCAGGGAATTCTTTCGCAAACCGGTGACGGTTCACTATCCGCATGAGAGCATTAAGATGTCGCCGCGCTACCGCTCGCACCTTATCTTTACTGCCGATGAAGACGGGTCCTCGAAGTGCATCGCTTGTAACCTCTGCGTGAAGGCCTGCCCGACTGAATGCATTTTTGTGGAAGGAGAAAAGAAGGAGGGTGCGAAGAAAAAGTCAGTTACCCAATATGAACTGGATTTCACCCGTTGCAGTCTCTGTGGCGCTTGCGTCGAAGTCTGCCCGACCGATGCCATCGTATTTTCCAAACGCTACAACATTGTCTCCGGCGAGAAAAAAGACTTTAGCCGGATCGATCTGTGCAAGGACCTGGAGGAACGCAATAACAAGCAATGAATTCCTTTCCTTTCATCGAATACCTGATTCCGTTGATCTTCCTGACTTTTGTCGGGGCGACGATTGGCGGAGCTTTGCTGGCAGTTTTGACGCGATGGATCATTCGCAGTGTCTGCGGCCTTGCCATGGCTTCAGTGGGCTTGGCGGGTATGTTCTATTTCCTGAACAGCCCCTTTCTGGCCATGATTCATATTCTTATCTATATCGGTGCTGTCTGCATCACTATCGTGTTTGCGATTATGCTGGCAGAGCCGGATGAGCCCGACGCACAGGAGCAGCAATCCTCATTGCCGTGGACCCTGGGAGCAGGGCTGGTCGCGGGAGCTTTATTTCTGGGGCTCGCCTGGCTGGGTCTGACCGCTGACTGGCCGACCCCGGAGGTAACGGGCGATGGCTCGGTGGAAAGCATTGGCATCGCCCTGCTGACAACGCAGAGCCTTGCCTTTGAAACTATCGCAGTGGTGTTGCTGGTGTCCATTCTCGGCGCATTGGCAATTGCCCGAAGAGGGAGGCACAAAGCATGAATCCACTGAACTTGCATCAGACCCCATCGGCCTACCTGATCCTAGCCGCATTGTTGCTGGCTATTGGACTGTTTGGCCTGCTGAAACGAAGGACCTTGGTCGGCATGTTGATTTCCGGCGAACTGATCTTCGGGGCTGCGATGTTGAACCTGATGACGGTGACGCGCTTCTTCGTTCCGGATCCGGCCATTGGTCAGGTCTTCATTCTATTTATCATGGGACTGTCGGCGGCAGAGGTGGCGATTGCCTTGAGCATCGTCATCGCGGTCTACCGTAACTACAAGTCGATCCAGACCCGGGAACTTTCTGAAATGAAAGGCTGAAGGATGGAAACGGTGAATGATCCCAGACTGCTCATCGCCATCCTGGCTCCTTTGTTGGGAGCGGGACTGATCATGTGGACGGGCAAACGCCCGAATCTGCGTGACGGGCTTTCGCTGCTCGCTGCGCTGATACTTTTTGGCGCCGTTGCCTCCCTTGTTCCCGCCGTGCTTGCAGGGCAGACGTTGAGCTGGACCTTGTTTGAGCTGCTGCCCGGGCTTTCGTTTACCCTGCGGGCGGATGCGTTGTCGATGCTGTTCGCACTGACGGCATCTTTCCTCTGGATTCTGGCAGTGTTTTATTCGGCTGGCTATATGCGGGGACTACAGGAGCATTGCCAGACTCGCTTCGCTGCCTGTTTTGCCCTGGCTTTATTCGGCGCAATCGGAGTCGCCTTTTCGGATAACCTGCTGACTCTGTTTCTCTTCTATGAGATTGTCAGTATTACAACCTATCCACTGG
>JBJHBN010000424.1:2606-3333 GCA_050485505.1 Opitutales bacterium
CTGGTAGCCCATCATCAGGATAAAGAAGGCTACGCCGGAGGGCGCAAATACATCGCCTACCTGACGGCGACCGCCAAGGGGCTGGTTCTGCCAGCGATGGTTCTGGTTTATGTGTTGAATGGGAATCTGGATTTTGCCCACAATGCCAGCAATGGAGTGCTGTCGCCCGATGTGCACCGGGGAATTGTGACCGGTCTCTACATCGCCTTTCTCATCGGTTTCGCCAAAAATGGACTGATGCCCCTGCACCACTGGTTGCCGGGTGCAATGGTTGCGCCAACACCCGTCAGTGCGCTGCTGCATGCGGTGGCTGTGGTTAAGGTAGGGGTGTTCGCGACAGTCCGGGTTATGTTGTATGTATTCGGCACTGACACCATGGTGGCATTCAATCTGGGCCTGCCTACGGCTTGGTTCGTATCGATCACAATTCTGGTGGCATCCCTTATCGCGCTGGGCAAAGACGATCTCAAAGCTCGGCTTGCCTTTTCAACGGTCAGCCAACTGGCCTACATCATTCTGGGGGTTGCTTTGCTGACGCCTTACGGCATTGCTGGTGGACTGGTTCACATAGCCAATCACGCCTTTGCCAAAATCACTTTGTTCTTCTGTGCCGGGGCAATCTATGTGGCTGCGCGGAAGAAGAAAATTTCACAGATGGCCGGACTGGGCCGGGCCATGCCCTGGACTTTCGGCGCATTCGCGGTAGCTTCCCTGAGCATGATTGGGG
>JBJHBN010000425.1:0-3329 GCA_050485505.1 Opitutales bacterium
GTAATGTATTGAGCTTACCAGTACTAATTACCCTTTAGGATTGATTCTTTGTATCTCGCAAAATCAGACGTTTTCTTAACCCACAGGGCAAAGAAATGCATTCAAATTATATAAAATCTTTCGACTAAAAACTTTCCGAGAAGTATATCGGCGATAACCAGTCATTGGCATCAAATATACTTCGTTTGAGGTTCAGGCTCTTGGTGAGTATAGGTGTGGGGAAACACTCGTTCCCATTCCGAACACGCTCGTTAAGCCCACAACCGCCGATGGTAGTGCCGGCACGTTCCGGTGTGAGAGTAGGTTATCGCCAAGTTTATGCCCCGTATCACCGAAAGGTGGTCCGGGGCTTCTTTTTGTACGCTACCGGTCGCTTTTGAGAGACGGCGCCCTTGACAGGTCGGCACTTTTGAGCGTATCGGTCTTGAGAACGGCAATTCTATGGAAAACGCGCATTTACTATCTTCGGGATTGGGTTTCCTGCTTGGGCTTCTGCTCTGCGGAGGCCTTTCGCTGGTTTGGGTTGCCAGAATTCGGGCAACTCATGCGGATGCGGTACAGAAAGTTTCCACTGAGCACCGAGAGCGGGCGGAATCCCAGATCGAGAAAATGCGCTCTCGGCTGGAGCTGGAATTCGAAAAACGAAAACTCGAGCTGGATCATCAGGTTAGCGAACAACGCTTGGAGCTGAAATCGAAGGAGGAAGAGCTGGCTTCGGCAAAGTCCCAGGTCGAAAATGAGTTGGCATTAGCTGAAAAACGTCGACTGGAGCTGGACGAGCGTGTCGATGAAGTGGCTCAACGGGAGAATCAGTCACGTGCCTTGGCGGAAAAATACAGGACTGCACTGCAGGAGATTTCCAAGGTTTCCGAATCGGAGGCCCGGTCCCGTATGATTGAAGAGGTTCATCGCGATTGTGAAGCTGAGTTGAGAGCGATGAAGGGTGAGATGTTGCAGCGTTCTGAAAAAGAAGTGGAAGCGGAAGCGCGCAGGATTTTGATTGATTCCATGCAGCGCTTGTCCGCTGCGCCGCACGTAGACATTACGGCAACAATTGTTTCTATTCCGAGTGAGGACATGAAGGGCCGGATCATCGGTAGGGAAGGTCGCAATATTAAGTCTTTTGAGTCCCTTACCGGGACTACATTGCTGATTGATGAGACTCCGGACAGCGTTCTTGTTTCCTCTTTTGACCCCGTCAGGCGGGAAATTGCCCGGATTGCCCTCGAAACCCTGATTCGGGATGGGCGTATTCACCCCACCTCAATCGAAGAAGCGGTGAATAAGGCGGATGAAGATGTTAAGCGTTCGGTTCTGGAGAGTGGGGAAGATGCTCTGCGTCGCCTGAAATTGGGACGGATGCACCCCGAGGTGCTTAAGTTGGTCGGAAAATTACGTTTTCGCCTGTCCTACAACCAGAATGCCCTCGAACATTCCATTGAAGTGGCGAACCTATGCGCATTGATGGCTGCGGAACTGGGGCTTGATCCTCAGCTGGCAAAACGCTGTGGACTGTTGCACGATATAGGGAAGGCCTTGGATCAGGACAATGAGGGCAGTCATGCGGTCGCCGGATCCTATTTCCTGAAGCGCTACGGTGAGGAGGACTCGCGTGTCATTAATGCTGTCGGTGCTCACCACGGCGAAGTGGAAAGCGAGAGTCCCTATGTCGCTTTGGTTATGATTGCCGACAGCCTATCAGCAATGCGTCCGGGCGCACGCTCCGAAAGTGTGGACGGTTATATCCAGCGGGTACGAAATTTGGAGGAGATTGCCAAGTCGATGGACGGTATTGTCGAAGCCTACGCGATTCAGGCGGGTCGGGAAGTTCGTGTAGTTGTTTCCCCGGATCAGGTTTCTGAGGCCAATGCTCCCTTGATCGCCCGCCAGATTCGCCGCCGCATCGAAGACGAATTGCAGTATCCGGGGATGATCAAGGTGACTGTCATTCGTGAACAGCGCTTCCAGGAAGTTGCGAAGTAGTTGAGGTACTAGACTTCCAGTTTATTTTGTGCTTCGCGGAGTTCCTCGTCTTCCGGCTGGTCTTTTATAGTGCCTTCGCGGGAAAGCATAACCGCGACAAATCGGGTTGAGGGGAATCTGCTGAAAATAATGGTCAGCAAAACCGTGAACGGAACGCAAAGGATGGCTCCGGGAATTCCCCAGATGGACCCCCAAAGACCAAGGGAAAGCAGGATTACCAGGGGGCTCAGGTTCAATGTGTTCCCCATCAGTCGGGGTTCGATGATGTTTCCAACCATAACCTGAACGGCGCCCACTCCGAAAAGCACTGCAAAAAAGGGACCCAGAGTCGGGAACTGTACCAGCGCGAGCACGGAGGGAAACACCGTGGCCACAATCGAACCAATGGTAGGTATGTAGTTGAGGAGAAAGATGAGTAGCCCCCAGAAAAGCGCGAAGTCGAGACCAATGCTGCGCATGATGATATAGCTGATGACACCGGTGCTTACGCTGGTTAAGGTCTTGATACCCAAGTAGGTGCGCGTGTCTGCGTAGATCTGGTTGAGAATGGTTCTGACGGCTTGCTGCTGCTTTGGACTCTCAAATAGGCGCTCCATTTTGGGCCTGAAAAATTTCTGCTCGAGGAACAGAAATAGAATGTAGATCAGAATGAGTCCGGTGCTTCCAAGGAAGCTTGCAGCGGTACCCGCAAGGGTCTGAACGATCCGCGTCAATTGGAAATCGCCCCACAATTGACTGAGTTGAGGGGCGGTTTCCAGACGCAACCATTCGCCAATATCGAATAAAAGGTTGTCGATATTCCTCTGATAGGAGGGCGCCGCACGCACTACCTCATTCACACTGAGCGCTATCAGGTTGATCAGGATGAGACCGACACCAAGAGTGGTTACCAGTGCCAGCGTAAAAGCCAAAGGTTGGGGGATCCACAGCCTTCCGATGCGGATCTTGGCGATTCCATCCCTGAGGATATTGATCAGATACCAGATAAAGATCGCCAGAACCATCGGGATAATGAGGTTCTTGGCGAGGATCAGTACGGCGAAGATCAGGGCGATCAGGATGCCGACTGCTGCCGCTTGAATCACTTGCATGGTTTTCTGATCCAATACCGCTTTTCAGGGTAGATCAAGCATCCGCCCTGAATTTTGCAAAAAAACCTCGGCGCTCGCGGTAGAGAAGAAACCCGAGCAGCATGGAAAATCCAATCCAGGTACCGGTTTCGGGAATAATTGGAGTCCCGATAATGATGGTATTTCCGTCGACGATGGCCGGCGTGGTGCCGTAATAGACCTGCTGTCCGACGTTGATATTGGATGTAATCGGGTCAAAAATCACCTGATTGGTAG
>JBJHBN010000426.1:0-3312 GCA_050485505.1 Opitutales bacterium
GCATAGAGCACATCGTCGTGGGAAGCGTTCTTGTGTTCCTTGAATAGATCCGGAGTCAATTTGCCCCCCAGGTGATCATCGCGTCCCGTCGCCACGTGAATCGTGCCGAGGATTTTTTCGTCCTGAATGTCGCGTCCACTGAAAGGTAGCACCTGGGTTCCAAACCCGAGCTCACCCAGAGCGCCGGTCATAGGGTCGTCTTTGAGTTTGGCATTGTGCTCTTCGATCAAGGCGTAGTCACCATAGATCAGGCGGCTGCTGACAATTTTGCCGTTCTCCACGGTCAATAGCCCGAGTGTTTCCTCATCGTATTTAAACGGAAACTGCCCTTCCGCACCATCCGGAACAAAATACACTTCGCCAGCCGGAAGGTTGGCAACATCCGGCTTGCCCGGCGGACAAAGACCATGACTTTTCTGAGCCTCCTGACCGTTAGTCAACAATTTGAGGGTGGTTGTCACCCCTTCCACTTCAAAGTCCAGTTCAAACCAGTCCGCACGCGTCAAACCCTGACGGAGTTTTTCGGCATCCGCACTGACCTCCCGGTAATCAACGCTCAGTCCGGTATCGACAATAATCTGGTTCAGCCCGTGCAGGGTGGCTCCCCGGAAACCAAATTCCTTTGCCTTCGCAGTAAGCGGCGCAGTGGCCGAGAACGTCGAAACCACAAGAATGAGTTGATACTGGGAGTAGATGTCCTTATCCAGACTCAAGCGCTTGCCGTTAAGGTCGTAACACTCGTCTTCCATGTCCAGGTTGCTGCCCCCAGTCTCCTTGTAGGCGAAGATTTCACCACCAGTGTAATTCATCTCCTCAAGGCCACCATTCTTGAAGGCCTGGTAGAACACCTTGTACCCATAGTTCTGGATAGAAAGGCGAGGGTTATCGAGAAAGGCAAAGTCCTTGATCTCCGCAGGATCGGGAAGGTCGATGAGCACACACAGGCGCTCTCCGGATCCGGGACCAAAGCAGGTCTCCATCAGGCGTTTAAGAGAAAAGGGGGGGAAGGTTCTCTCAGCAGGATTCAATTGCATGCGCGCATCCTAATTCAGAATGCTAAAAATGTATAGCCAAAGGCCAAAAAAAATAGAATTCCCACAGCGACAGCGGCAACGTCATTCAGAGTTGCACCTATGGCGCGGAACCTCCTCCAGGAATTGCCCTTCGGTGTTGCCCTTTTTCACTGACAAGCTATTCTACTTTCACATGAACGAATTCGAAGACCTTCCTGCTAAAAAACGCCGTTCAAGAAAGTGGATCTACTGGATCGGCGGACTGTTCGTTCTTTATGTAGCTGTCGGTTTTTTTGCGATTCCCCGCATCGTGGAATCGGTCATGACCCGCCAGGTTGAATCCGCACTAGAGGCCGAACTCAAAGTAGAGCGCGTCGCCTTCAATCCCTTGACCTTGAGGCTGCAGATCGAAGGCCTTGAGCTGCGCGATGCTCAAGGTGAGAGAGTGATGACCCTCGGCAAGGGCCGTTTTGCCCTTTCTGTGAAATCCATTTATCAATTTGCCGGCGTTCTGCGTGAGGTTAAACTCCAGCAACCGCAGCTGTTCATCAGCCGGCTTGAGAACGGCGAAATCAACCTGCTCCGACTGCTCCCCGAACCGGACACTGCCGACCCTAGAGAGCAAGATCCAGAGGCCAGTCTGCCGCGTCTTGGGATCACCCGCCTGATTATCGAGAGGGGCCGGGTGGAATTCAATGACGAAGCTCTGGCGGAGCCCTTTAACTTCGGATTTCATCCGATAGATTTCGAACTGAGCGACTTCACAACTTTTCGCGAAGAGGGCAACCAGTTGAGTTTCAGCGCCACTGACTTCTATGGCGGGCACCTGCGCGGCGAAGGAAGTTTTTCGCCGAGCGACCTGACTGCTGCAATCGGAATCGAACTTGCCGGGCTCGAACTCTCTGCCTTTGCCCCTTATGTCAGCGAATACGTCGACCTGAACCTCAATCAGGGCCAGATGAGCCTCAATTTGGAGGCCTCACTGGACGCAAGACAAGAGAGCGAGTTTATTCGTGGAGTTCTCAGTGATTTTGAAATACGCGATTTAAAAATCTATCCTCACCACAGGGATGAGGCCTTGCTTGAACTCAACCGTATTGCCTTGGGCACGCTAGAATTCGGTGCCTTTGAGCCTTGGATAGAGCTGGATTCAGTGCGTATTGAATCCGGTCGGGCACATCTGGTTCTACTGGAAGACCGCAGTCCTGAAATCCTGAGTTTGCTCCCGACAGCGGAAATGGCGGAAGCAGGAAACGGAGAAGCAGCGCCTTCGGGCGAACTTGGACTGCCCTTCGAATTCCGGATCGACTCCATTCAGTGGACAGATTTCAGCCTCGAGCTTGAGGATCAATCCCTGCCAGATTCTCCTCGCCTGCATGCTTCACTCGACAAGCTGGAATTGAGAGAGCTGAGCCACGATCTGGGCCGGTCGATTCCCTTCGATTTGAGCGGACGACTTCTTGAAAGTGGATATTTTGCCGCCGAAGGCGAGCTTGCTCCCCTGCCTTTGCTGGCTAATCTGGAATTCGAAGTCACCGAGCTGCCATTTGCCCCATTGAATCCGTGGATCGCCGAGTTTGTTGAGCTCAGCCTGACATCGGGCAGCGGATTCGCTCGCGGGCGCATACAAATCGAGGAATCCGCGGACGCGGTCCTGCCCCAGCTTTTATTCGACGGAGAGGCTGGTATCGGCACAATTGCCCTGCGCCACCAGGACCAGGACCTGGCCAGCCTGGACAGCCTGCGCATCGAGGGCATCGCCTTTAACCTCAGCGAAATGGATGTTCAGATCGAACGGATCGCTGTCGACAGTCCCGTTGCAGAGGTCAAGCGGAATGCCGGAGGTCAGCTAAACCTCCTCACTCTCCTGCCCGAGGCAACTGCAGCGGAAGCCGCCGATCCCCAGCCAGAATCAATCCCCGCGGATCCCTACCAGCTACCTTTGAGCTGGTCATTGGCCGAACTCGAAGTCCGCAACGGCCGGGTTGGGTTTAGCGATGAAAGTGTCTCTCCAGCCTTCGCAACCCGAACCGAGAACATCCAACTGCAATTGATGAACATCGATTCCGATCCTGCCAGTCGCGGAGAAATGCAGTTCAGCACACGTTTTGTCGAAGCCGGGACGATCGAACTGGAGGGCCAGACCAATGCGAACCCACTGGACCTCTTCGCCAACCTGCGCATGACCCTGACGGGCTTTGGCCTGCCCGCGACCTCCGGCTATTCCGGCCAGTTTGTCGGCCGCGCAATTGCTCAAGGACGCCTCGACCTCGCCGTCGACATTGAGATCGCCGATGAG
>JBJHBN010000427.1:0-1183 GCA_050485505.1 Opitutales bacterium
GCCCTAAGTGTCGCCTCCGGTGGTTCGCGTCCGGACGTTATCGACACCCTGCGCCGCATCGGCGTTCTGGAACTCTTTCCAGTGGTTGTAACCGCAGACGATGTGGCGCGTGCCAAACCACACCCGGACCTGTTCCTCAAGGCGGCGGAAGAAATGGGCATTGAACCCGCAGATTGCCTCGTTATCGAAGACAGCCCTCTCGGTGTGGAGGGCGCGAAACGTGCCGGCATGGATGCGGTGCTGATTCCATCCTTGATTTAGGCCAGCCTTTGTTTTCTCTCTGAGGATCATGCGTTATTTCAGTCGCGAATATTCCGCCGACTACGCGAACTACCGGTTCGCCTACGGAAATTTCTGCGAACTGGAAGCCGGCGAGTCCATCGATCCGGTTTACGCCACGGGCTATCTTCCCTACTCCGCTGAGCCGGAAGACCCGCGCTCCCTATTTTACATGGCACGCAGCCTGCGTTTGCCACTGCCCGGTCTACAGTTGAGCAAGAAACGCCGCTACCTTCAGCGGCAGGCTCCGATGACAGAGTTGAAGCGTCGGGTTTACGATCGCAACGAACTTATAGAGCTGTGCGATTCAGCCTGGATTCACCAGGTCACCGATTGGATGGTCGCCCGATTCGGCACGGCCTATCTGTCCGAAGACAGACTTCGCTACATTTTGTCAAAACCCTTTGCCAACACCCTCCTGGCCTGGGAAGACGAAAACGAAACCGTTGCCTGGGCCTTGGTTTGTCGCGGCCAGCAAATGGCGCATTATTGGTTCTGTTTTTACGACTCCCAAGTCCCCGAAGCCAACTCTCCAGGCAAATGGTTACTGGGGGATTTCCTCGACTGGGCCCGCTCGGAAAACCTTGAAACCGCCTATCTAGGAACTGGTTACAAATTCAAAAGTGCTTATAAAACTCACGGTCTTAGCCCTTGCGAATTCTGGGACGGCAGCCAATGGTGTGGCGACCCCGAGTTATTGAAGGCGTTGCAGGCAAGAGACGGATAAGCTCAGCACCCACAGCCCAACATCCACAGACAGCCCTACCGAATCTCGCCCGTCATTGGCACAAAACGCACCGGGAAGACCTTCTCCTGAACCCATCCGTCCTCGGTTCGAGTGACCACAAACAGTTCCTGATAGCCTTCACCAACAGGGATCACCATTCGACCTCCGACCTTCAGT
>JBJHBN010000427.1:1193-2370 GCA_050485505.1 Opitutales bacterium
GTTGTTCCTTGAGCGCTTGCGGAATCCGTGGCGGGGCCGCTGTTACGATAATTCCGTCAAAGGGAGCAGCCTCGGGCCAGCCATTGTTACCGTCCCCAATCCGAAGATGCGGATTGAGATAACCGGCAACTTCGAGATTTCGCTTCGCTTGCAGGCCTAATTGTTCAAGGATCTCGATACTATAAACCTCCATACCAATTTCCGCTAGAACCGCTGTTTGGTATCCCGATCCAGTTCCAATTTCAAGCACTTTGCCACCAGTTTTAGGTTGTATCAATTCCGTCATGGCAGCGACGACGTACGGCTGTGAAATCGTTTGCTCCAGACCTATCGGCAAAGGACGATCCGCCTCAGCCTGACAGCGAAATTTCTCCGGGACAAAGGTACGGCGGGGAACTGCCCGCATGGCCTTAAGCACGAGGGGATCTGTGACTCCGCGGGATTCTATTTGATCTCTAATCATATTTCCGAAGACGGTCCTCTTCTGCGCTTGCTTCATCCAAGCAAGCAAAGGAGCGAATCAGCTAGACTCCTAAGCATAAAAATCAACCTAAGCTGCTTCTTAATAAAACTCAAAACGAAGAAGGGACAATCTCTACAATAACCGCATCCTCGAAGCGGATTGGTTCCCTCGAGTCCTGCATGGTCCAGACAGGTGCAAATATCTGAAAGCGGCCAGGCCCTTGGGCCTGCAGTTGGATAGACAGACGAAAAACGCCTTCCGGTATGTGAGGCAGAAACACCGTAAGCTGATGGGATTCTTCCGAGTAACTACGGTGTGAAACCAGACCATCAGGTTCAACCCGCAATAGCTGCTGTCCCGACTCCGGCAAAGCGACCCAACCTGAAGGCAGCGGCAGATCGATGCGGATACGGTCCTGCGACTGAGCAAGCTCCCATTCCCAGGCGAGACGCAATCGACTACCTTGAACGACCGCGTCCCTTTCCTCCCACGGTTGGACCTCTTCGACCAATCCACGCAGCAATGTAGGCGTCAGTCGGCGCAGTTCACCTGTGCGCCGAAAAGTCCAGCTGTCTTCATCAACCTGCCGCCGGGGAGCTTCCGTTACCGCCACCTCATAGATATAAGGATCCGCCACGACCGAATCAAGTGCCTCTGCACTCCAATCTTCCAGCACCGGACGGGTGAAGGACGACTCTGCCGACCCGGAGTAAT
>JBJHBN010000427.1:2380-3304 GCA_050485505.1 Opitutales bacterium
GTAATGATCCCTCAGCGTCAGATACTCAGCAAAAACCGCTTGAGCCAGGCGCGCACTGGCTATAGGTTCCCTCCCTGCAAACAATTCCGCCACCAACATGGGCTCGTGCGATGTCAGAAACCGGGTGTCGGGATTTGCCCACAGCATACCCCGATACCAGAGCAGGAACTGCAGGCCGGGGTATCGCCACCCCTCGCCCTCAGACAAGCTCGCTTCGAGCCCCTGATCCCAACCAGGACTGGCCAGTAAACCATTGCTCAATATGCCAATTTCTTCTTCAAACCGAAACTGGTAGGCAATTACCAACAAAAGGCCCTTCACATCTGGATCCAACTGCTCCCAATCCCGCATCAACTGCAGGAAGCCCCGTGCTTCAAGACGCTCCGGCCGGCCACTGCCAAATCGATTCTGGTAATGCGCGGTGGCGTGCAGAACCCAAGCCAATAAACGAGGGCTAAGGGTGTTTTGCATCAATTTGGTTGAAAGATACTGACGACCCTCGCTCATCGCCTTCCGGGCGCGCTCAGCATCAGCCGGAATGCTTTCAGCCAGAGCAAAGACCACCAAGGCTGAGGTCCAGATATCCGAATAAGTCTGACCAACCCAAGACCAGCCACCATCCCCGTTTTGTGCCTCTACAATTGAGTTCAGCAACGCTTCGCGACGTCGTAAAGTGGAGTCCGATTGGGACTGTGACAACAGTTCCAATCTTAGAAGCCGACCGACGAACAAGAGCTCCATCGCGATCTCGTCAACCGAGTCACTGCCAAGCTTATCGGTATGCTGTGCCGCACTGCCCAACAACGTCCAGGGATCTGCAGTCAGACGGCGACCGCGTTCTCCGGAAACTTCCCGCGCCGATGCCGGAGTTAATGCCCGGGCTCGCCAGTGGGTTACTTTGCGCTCGACCGGCAGGACCCTGAC
>JBJHBN010000428.1:0-3301 GCA_050485505.1 Opitutales bacterium
ATCCGCAGTCGCATATCCGCCAAGTGGGGTGGCAATCCGGCGAGACGATTTCCGACAAAGACCGGATCCCGACGAAAATGCGCTTCGCTGTAAGTATAGCTGAGCAACAGCTGCGACCGTAGAGTTTCAGAATCGACAATTGCATAGGCCAGCGATGTTTGAAGTCCACGGTGGCGACTGCGGTCCGCGTTTACCGTTCCCAGGGCAGCGCCGTCTTCATCCACCAGATTGAGTAATTCATTGCGCCAGTCTGCATGATAAAACACCAAACTTCCTTCAAGCGTCCCTTGGGCGAATAGCATCCCCCACTCCCAGTTGTCCGATCGCTGCCAATCCAGCGGCCGACTAACCAGTTGCCGGGCGGACATCGGTCCCGCAGTGAAAAGCAAGTCTGCAAAGCCAGGGGGTTCATACGAGCGACTGCAACCGACCCAGACATCAAGACCGGGGTTCACTTGCCAGTGAGCTGAAACCGCCGGACTCCAGCGGGCATCGCTCAAAGACAGTGCAGTCGACGGGCGACCGTCGAAACGTTCCTGAATTCGCCGCTCCGCAGCCATCCCACTGATCCTCGCCTGTAGAAAGGTATCCGACAGCAGAGCTGCACGGTGCTGAAAAGTGGCCCAGACGGTTTCGGCCCGTAAACGGTTGTCGCCAATGCGCTCGCCAGCTTTACCGGCATCATTGCGGTGACGCCTGACAATGCTGCTACCGCTTTGAGCAGTCAGTTCCCATTCACTCTGCTGGCCCTCCAGCTGTGACCAATCCTGCAATAAACGAAGGCGGACATAGCCATCGGTGCCGCGCTGCTGAGACCAACCGTTGGCCAGGAGCTGACGGAAGCTATCGTCCGTGTGGGCAATTGCGGTCACCGCCTGCAGTCGGCCGTCGCCACAGTCAACATCCATTTGCGCTGACAGCTGCAGCCAATCGGTTTCACGCCGGGGCTGGTCGATGCGAACCCGTGGGCCGACCGCTTTGGGGTCGTTCTCCAATTGATTCAGACTCAGCGGTCCAGGCACATCAAACGCAACCCGGGTGGCATAACTACGCAGTTGCAAATGATTCGGCCCTGCCCCAATAGGCACGCTGACAACCGCATGCAGCGACTGACGTTGCTGGCGGGAAAGCTCCCGCCAACCTCCGACTTCGCTGTGCGTGAAGCCCAGCGCCCAGTGTGACGAAGCCACCGATCCCGTTTGCCGCAGTGCGGTAGCCAGGCGCCCATAACTGCCTCCACGCAGCAGCCATTCTGAACCCGGATCGATATCTGCAAACGCCGACTTGAATCGCAGGCGCCCTCCCATCGCAGGCACAGACGCCCAGCCACCAGGTAGCAATTGAACCTCCCTCAACCAAAGGGATTCCAGCAACGCCAGATTGAAGGAACCGTCGGCCGCGTTCAGAGCTTGCCCGTCTAATTCAATCCAGAGCCCACGATTGACCGGCGCACTCTGCAAACCCGATCCGCGCACGGACAAACGCGGCGGATCGATGTCGCCAAAACCGGTCTGCAGAACCAAACCCGGCAACTGTCGCAACTGGTCGGATACACCACTGGAAATCGAGGCCCCGGCGACTAAACGACCCAAGGATTCCCAGGGGCCACTGCGAACCAACACACTGGATTCAACCGGGAAGCCGGGCAAATCAATAATCCGCTCCGCGGCTGTTGCCGTCGACGCAATCCACAGGCAAGGCAGAACGATGTAAAGAAAGACAACTGACCTCGGCAGCCAAATCAAAAGGCTCTCAGCGCTTATACGCTGGGCGCGCCGCATAACGCGTGTGGAGCAGTTTGTGCGCTTTCTCTCCCAAGGGTTCTCCCAGAAAGTCCCGATAAAGAGTTTGTATTTCCGGATTCTCATGTGAAAACCGCAGTGGCATGCCTGAATCGCTCCGCATCAGGCCTTGAATCCGCTGCTTGCGCAGCTCGTCGCAAACGCCGTAGGGTTGGCCACCCCCACCGATGCAACCACCCGGGCAAGCCATCACCTCAATAAAGTGATACGGTGGCTCTTCATTGCGCTTGCGGGCGGCACGCACCTGGTTCAAGAGGATTTCGACATGGTTCAGCCCATGCGCAACGGCCACTCGCACTTCGTTGCCGGCCACGTTCAGAGTGGCGGAACGAACACCTTCCAGACCGCGAACCGGCAGGATGTCAATGTCCTCCTTTTCCAGATTTTTTCCCGTAATTCGGTAATAAGCCGTGCGCAAGGCCGCCTCCATGACACCTCCCGTTGCGCCAAAGATCACTCCGGCCCCTGAGTAAGTAGCCAATATCGAATCGGCTTTCTGGTCGGCGAGTTGCCTGAGGGCGATACCCGACTGTTTGATCATGCGCGCGAATTCACGCGTCGTCAACACCACATCCACATCCTGGTGGCCCGAGGCAAACATCTCATCCGTGCGTTCCAGTTCGTATTTTTTAGCCGTACAAGGCATTATCGAAACCTGATAGATCCGTGTCGGGTCGATGCCCTCCTGCTCGGCAAAATAGGTTTTAGCCATAACGCCCAGCATTTGCTGGGGCGACTTAGCCGTGGAAAAGTTCGGGAGAAAGTCGCTGTAGCGCTTTTCCATGAAATCCACCCAGGCCGGGCAGCAGGAGGTAATAAGGGGCAGTTCACCTTTGCCGCCCACAAAGCGCTGCACAAATTCGCTGGCCTCTTCCACAATCGTCAGATCTGCGGCAAAAGTCGTGTCAAATACCGCCTTGAAACCCAGACGTCTCAGCACTGCGTATATCTTTCCCGTCAAGTCCGTTCCCGGCGGATAACCAAAGGCTTCGCCCAAGGCGACCCGTACCGAAGGCGCAATCTGCACCGTGCAGAATTTATCTGGATCGCGAAGGGCTTCCCAGACAGTCGCCGTCTCATCGTTCTCGACAATTGCACCTGTCGGACAGTGCGCAGAGCACTGGCCGCAGCGGACACAGGGGGATTCACTGAGCGAGATATCGCCTGCAGGCGCCATGCGGGTCTGTATGCCCCTCTGCAGGAAGGAAAGGGCCCACACATTTTGCTTCTCCTGGCACACTTCGATGCAGCGTCCGCATTTGATGCACTTGCTGAAATCCATGACAATGGATCCGGTCGAAGTATCCGGCTCGAGTTCCCGAACATAACGTGGAATGCAATCCTGACGAATTCCGAAATCCGCTGCCATTCCCTGCAGCTCACAGTCGCCGCTGCGGCCGCAGCTAAGGCAGGCATTGGGGTGATTCGACAGGATCAATTCCAGCGTAGTGCGGCGCACACGGGTCAACTCCGCATCGGGTGTCCAAACGTCCATGCCC
>JBJHBN010000429.1:0-3301 GCA_050485505.1 Opitutales bacterium
GTGCCCGGTTGTTTGCCGGAGCCCACGCAGGGGAGGGCGATGCCGCTGCTATTCTGGCTTATCTGGAAATCGAGCCAAACCCTGTCTGGCGCGCATCACTTACCGGGCTTCTTGGTTACGCCGATCCCACGCCGTCGGTCATGCGCTATCTGGAAACCGCGGCCCGTGATGAAAATGTCTTTATAAGGGAGCAGGCTGCAAAGCAGCTCGCCAGTTTTCAGCCGAACAACCCGGTCATCGGCGAGCTGTTGCAGGACGAAGTTCGCGCTGTTCGCATGGCCGTGCTGCTGCGTCAACCCGATGCCATGGTCAGCGATGCCCGCCTGCAGGCGGATTGGACTGAGTATATGGAGTTCAATGCTGACCGGGCCCAGGTGGCCTTTATGCTGGCCCGCGAAGCCCTCAATCAGGGGCAGTCAGCGGACATGCACCAATACCTGGATAATGCCATTAGCATCGGCCCCAATGAAGTCGAAATCTGGCGCCAGGCCGCTATCATGCGAAGCGAAGGCGGCGACCAGGCCCGCGCAGAGGCCGACCTCCTGAGGGCCCTTGAGCTTGAGCCGGACAATCCAACCCTCCATTGGACCTTGGCCCTGTTCTACTATGAAGCGGGCCGTCCGCAAAATGCTATCGAGCGGTTCCAGCTAACCCTGCAGCTCGATCCTGACTATCCCCGGGCGGCTTACAACCTTGTCGTTCTACTCGCTCAGCAAGGAGATATCAACACTGCCCAACGCTATCTGGAAGCCGCTCTACGACGCGATCCCCGGAATCAGGATCTGCAACAGCTCAGGGCTTGGTTGGCGCGGCAGTAGGGGAGTCGACCGTCTCGGCCGAAGATTTTATCCATCAATAACGATGATTGGAGCACTTAAGGTGTTTTGCGCCTCAGGAATGGCATTTTTTTAAACATAAGATTCAAAAAACAATCATTTTTCTTGATTTCCCGGGGTTTTTGATGGAGAAACGGATAATGAAGTCCTACCCCCGGCGAAAAACGCTCAAGGCATCGGCGGTCTTGGCGTCCTTTGGTTTAACGACCTCAGTTTTTGCCACAACGCCGAATAAAGGATTTAATCTATTTAACTATCATTCAAACCATAATCTGACACTCCGATGAAAAGAATCCCATTCTTAAACAGGCTGATAGGAAGCCTGATAACCTGCCTTCTGGCTCTGAATCCGACCTTGCATGCTGAGGATACACGACCGGACGTGGTATTTATTCTCATTGATGACCTTCGCTGGGATGCCCTCGGCTTTTTGGATCATCCTTATATTGAGACACCTCAAATCGACAAGCTTCGTGATCAGGGTGCAAATATGGAATACGCGTTTGTGACCACTTCTATTTGTTGTCCTTCACGGGCAACCTTCCTGACGGGCACGCTGGCAAATATGCACGGTGTAATCGATAACGAGTCAGCCGAATACGACCCTGATTTGACGCCCCCACTTACCAAATATCTTCAGGAGGTGGGTTACAATACGGCCATGATCGGCAAATGGCACATGGGTAATCATGCCAACCCGCGCCGCTACTTCGACTACTGGCTCAGTTTTAAAGGGCAGGGCGTATACCACGATCCGCTTTTCAACATCAATGGTGAGGACATCCAGCACACTGGCTATACAACGGATCTTTTGACGGACTACACGATCGAGTTTATCGAGAACAGCCCGAAGGACCAGCCATACTTTGCAATACTTTCCCACAAGGCAGTTCATGAACCATTCCAGCCAGCTCCAAGACACAAGGAAGCATTCGGCGCCGATACCGTTACACCAAGACCGAAGAGCTGGGATACTGACTTTGCAGACAAACCGGCCTGGCAGAGGCGTAATGCCCATCGCGACGTGCGCTGGCATTACCGCACCCGCGACTTCGAGGAAGAGTATCTCCCGGATGCCGTACCGGCTCCACCCTGGACTGATAATACCTTGTATGTGGACCAATTGCGTACCCTCGCTGCGGTGGATGAAGGGGTCGGCCGCATCATCGAGACACTGCGCGAGCGGGGCACACTGGATAATACCTTGATTATCTTTACCAGCGATAATGGATATTTCCACTTGGAGCATCGGCGCTGGGACAAACGTCTTGCCTACGAAGAGAGCATTCGAATCCCGATGGTGGTAGTCTATCCGGGTAAGATTGAGCCGGGGTCGACAGTCTCTCAAATGGTTTCCAATGCGGACTTTGCTCCGACCGTTCTTGATTATGCGGGAGTGAGTATTCCCTCACATATGCAAGGGCTTAGCATGAAGCGGCTTTTTGAAGAAGAGAATCCCAGCTGGCGCGATACCTTTTTCTACGAATATTGGAAGGATCTGGTGCATTCCATCCCGACCATGACGGCCGTCCGCACTGAGCGCTACAAGCTGGTAACCTATTCAGAAATCGATGACATCGATGAATTGTATGACCTGCAGGAGGATCCGCATGAAATGACCAATCTCGTTGATGATCCGGCTTATGCAGATGTTTACTCAGACATGCAACTGCGTATGGAACAGCAAATACTGCGCTATCGCTGGCATGAAAGAGTGTTCCCGAAGAACTTCCCCCGAGTGCGTGGTCCCGAAGGCGTGCTATTTGATCTTGTTGTGGAAAACGGACGATTCGTTGATAAAGCGGGTTTCGGTCTCAATTTCACTCAGCGAAATCTGACTGCGCTGGAGGATTCCCTGCACTTTGACGGTAGTCAGTCCGCAGTCCAGGTTCCTTTCAACAATATAGCGGATCCCGCCGGTTGGCCTTTCCGCATCGATATCTCCGTCAAACCTGAATCAGATGGCGTCATCGCCGTGCAATCCACCGCGGGATATGGTTTCAAAATCTTTGTTGAGGATGGGCGTCCGGGCGTCAGCGTTCTCTGCAGGACCTGGGTTGAGACCACCACCACCATTGATGGCCCGGAATCCATTCTCGGAAAGTGGACCAATCTTCAGGTTAAAATTGATTATAATAGCCTCACTTTTCTAGTCGATGGCATCGTCGTGGAGAGAGTCTCGCTGCCGCAGCCGTTCAGGGGCTCACCCAGGTCACCCTTGATGATAGGCTCCTATGGCCCCAATCCGGTCGTCGAAGATGTTCCCGATGAACCGTTCACTGGTGCCATCCGCCGCTTCACCCTACAGCGCGCTCAATTCAATTAATCCAATGGTTTTTAAGCGGCAACACGGAATTGGCCGGGGCGGGGGACCCCCCCATAATTTTACAAAAATATTTTAAAAAAAACAGTATAAGATAAAAAAAAAAAAACCCCCCAAAACAAAAGAAAAAAAATATAAAATA
>JBJHBN010000430.1:0-3295 GCA_050485505.1 Opitutales bacterium
TCCCCTGGCCTTTGGCGCGGCCTTTGACTTCAATATGACGATCTGGCTTGAGAGAGCCGTTCGGATTGGCTGGTGGGCGGGCGGTGACATCCCAACCGCACTTTTCGGCTGATACGTCTTTTATCGCGTGACCGAAACCCTGTTCCACAGCTATAACTGCATCCATGGCGACCCTCTCGATACGGGCGCGGGCAGCGGCGTCGGCACAGAACGTTGTCTCGCCTTTACGTTGAGCCAGCAAGCCCTGAGGAATCACCAGCGCGCCACCAATGATAACTGGGGTGCTGGAGACTACGGCCTTCAAGGATTCTAGTTCGCGCTTGCGCTGATTCAGGCGCTCAGTCAGTTCATCCACCCGGCGGCGGGCCATCTCTGGCTGCATGCGCGGTTGCTTGCCGGCAGCGACCTCATCGCTGAGCTTGATGTAGCGGTCAGACCAGTAGTTAATCTCTTTAACAAGGCGCTCGTTGACGGCAGCCAGCACCTTGTCGGCTTGCCGCTCACGACGGGTCTTAACTTCCTTATAGTGTTCTGGCACCAAGTGTTGCGAGGCGTGGCTGACGGCTTGGCCTTCCAGGTTGGTGCTGATCCATGGAGCGTTGAGCACGTCCCGTACCAGTTTCAGATCGTACTCGTCGATGGGTTGCAGGTCGAGGTGAGGTGCCCAGCCGGCATGGTAAGCCTTGCCCTGTTGGTCGATTTCGACGAACTGCAGGCGACGGGAGGCTATCTTGGATTGGTCGCCATGCTTTTCGGATTGGGGCTCACGCACACTGTGATCCACCATAAACAGGATGCGCGGTTCCACGCCGTCATTGTTGGGATCGACCAGT
Organism: Opitutales bacterium; assembly: GCA_050485505.1. Taxonomy (GTDB): domain Bacteria; phylum Verrucomicrobiota; class Verrucomicrobiia; order Opitutales; family Oceanipulchritudinaceae; genus JAFIGG01. The sequence goes on from JBJHBN010000430.1 coordinate 834, forward strand.
ACCGCACCCTGCTTCAGTTTGCTGCGTTGCGCCGACAGGATCAGGTCTGTAGTGGCATGCATCAGCGGATGGCCGGGGTGTACGAGGTCAGCCATAGGCTTGCCCTGGGCTCGTACTAAATCCTTCTCAAAGCAGATGCGTTCGTACTTCTTCAGTACAGGTGTGCGACTTTCTCCGATAATTCGATCGCGTTCACGAATGGCTGCTGGCACATGGCGCACCTCGTAGCGTCCGGCCTCGCGGGGACGCATTTCGCCACTGAGGTTCTGGAAGGCTTCCGTAAAGAAGGCCCGGATGAAGTAGGGTTGCAGTTTGCGGGCCTCGGCCTTTTCCATCTCCTCCTTCACGGCATACAGGTCTTCCAGGCTCATGTGTTGCTCAACCAGTGCGTTGCGGCGCAGGATTTCTTTCAGGTGTTCGGTATCCAGCGCACCGTCGATCACCTGGGTGAGTTTAGCCTTGACCTCCGGTGACTCGCCGTAGCGAATGGCCTCGACCAACAGCTCTTTCAATGAGCGGTTTTCAAAGGCTTCACCGAGGATGTCGAAAACCTTGCCGCCGAGGGCCTGCTTCTCAACCTCCAGCTTTTCGAAAAGCTTCTGAAAGACTTCGCCTTCACGGGTCTCATTGGCAATCAGGTTCCAGAGATGGCAGACCTCTGTCTGACCGATTCGGTGAATCCGGCCGAAGCGCTGCTCCAGGCGATTGGGGTTCCAGGGAAGGTCGTAGTTGACCATTAGATTGGCGTTTTGCAGGTTTACACCTTCGCCGGCGGCGTCGGTGGCCACCAGTACCTGTATGTCGCTATTGTTGCGGAACTCTTCCTGCGCCTTGCGTCGATCATCGCGGTTGGTGCCGCCGTGGATGGTAATGACCGCCGCCGGCCTGCCCAGCATGCCGCGGATGCGGCCTACCAGATAATTCAGAGTGTCTTTGTGCTCTGTAAAGATGATCAGCTTGCGCCGGCTGCCCGATTCGTTATACATCTCAGGCCGATCCTGAAGCAGGTGCGAGAGCTCTTCCCACTTCTTGTCGTTACCGGATTGCACGACGCCCAGCGCCTGGTATTCCAGGTCCTTAAGGATCAGAATTTCCGCTTCCAGTTCGGGAATAGTCTCAGCCGCGGTAGCCTGGTCGACCACCTGATCAGCGTAGAGTTCGTACTCTTCGGCGCTCAGTTCTTCGTCCAGCTCATCAAGATTGTCCGGAAGCTCGAGTTGCCGCTTGACCATATATTCGCCAAGAGTTGCGGCCACACCGCTTTGAGCACTGTGGCCGCGCGCGACCAATTTCATTTCTTCCAGACGGGATTCTAGGCGCTTGCGGCGGCGCTGGAGGGACTGGTAAATGGCCTCGGGGCTGGAAGCGAGGCGGCGCTGGAGCATGGTTAATGCAAATCCAACATTGCCTTTCCTCTTGCCGTCCAGGTTGTCGGCCCGATTCATTTCATTACGAACGTAGTCGGTTACGGCGGCATAGAGCGCGGCTTCTGCATCCGACAGCTCATAGTTGGCGCTGTATGCGCAACGTTCGGGGAACAGGGGGGTGCCGTCAAACTTGAGCAGTTCCTCCTTGACCATGCGGCGCATCATGTCGGAGACATCCACCTTGTGAGCGCCTTCGCGGAATTTGCCGTAGAACCGGTCACCGTCCAGCAGGGAGAGCCAGATCTGGAAGTCTTCCTCCTTGCCGTTGTGGGGGGTGGCGGTCATCAGCAGGAAGTGGCGAGTAATGGAACCTAGAAGTTCACCCAGCAGAAAGCGTTTGGTTTTGTTGACCTTGTTGCCGAAGTAATTGGCGGAGAGCTTGTGGGCTTCGTCGACAATGATCAGGTCCCATTCGGTGTTCTTGAGCTTGTCCTGATATTCCTCATTGCGTGATAGCTGATCGAGGCGGCAGATCAGTTGGTCCTGCTCGTCGAAGTAGTTGCCCGAGGCACATTGCTCCTGCTTTTCACGACTAAAGATTTCAAACACAACACCGAATTTTTCCAGCAATTCGTCCTGCCACTGTTCGGTGAGGCCGCCGGGCGAGACGACGAGAATGCGTTTGGCGTCCGCCCGCATCAGCAGTTCGCGAATCAGCAGACCGGCCATAATGGTTTTGCCGGCGCCGGGGTCATCGGCCAGCACGTAACGCAATGGCTGGCGAGGAAGCATGGCTTCGTAAACGGCGGATATTTGGTGTGGCAGCGGCTCCACATTGGAGGTGTGGACGGCCATCATCGGGTCAAACAATGCTGCCTGGGATATACGGAAGGCTTCGAGCCCGAGCTTGAATTCAGCACCGGGCGCGTCGAAGGCCCAGGGGCGACCGGCTTGGGCCAGTTCAAGGCGGGCCTCATCGGAGCGGAACAGCATCTGCTCGGCCAGACGACCCTGGCTGTCTTTGTAGTAGACAGTGATGGCGCTGTCGCCCACAGGCTCAACCTGGACGATGCGCACAACTTCGTTGCCCTGTAT
>JBJHBN010000431.1:0-3294 GCA_050485505.1 Opitutales bacterium
GAGGGCTATGTCGAAGAAACCACAGTGGTCGATCTATTCCGGGTGGAATTGAGCATGGAGATCGATCCCCCCGACGGCGATCGCCGCACCAAGCGCGAAACTCTTTACCTGCTGCGCCCGACCTGGTCGGACCCGGCCGAACGCTCTATCCTCCTCGAAGATGCGCGCCGCGAAATCGAAAGTGAACGCAGCTTCAGCAACTGGTAACTTTTCCGTGATATCCGAACCAACAGTCCGCACTGATGCCGCGTCGCCCACACACGCGCAGAGTGGCTTCACGCTATTCGAAATGCTCGCTTCGCTGGCGATCATCGGACTGTTCATGACCCTGCTGTCCTTCCATCTGGTAAGCCTCAGCTCAATCTGGCTAAGCAGCAACGAAGATGAATTCTTCGACCAACATGTGGACGGCGTGCAGCTCTTCCTTTCAAACGCTCTGGAACAATCCGAAGGGCTCGAGTCCAACCCTCTCGAGGGCAGCGCCACTGGCCAAACCACGGCCTCTGCTGACGCCTCGCTCGCTCCTGTGCGCTGGTCTCGTCCACCTCACTGGAGCAACCTCGACGATCCTTTGCTCGGCTTCAGCCAGACCGAGGCTCCGGCCCTCTTCGTCCGCGAAGGACAGCACCTTCCAGCGATCCGGGCCTGGCTGTATTTCGACGAACGTGAAGGCCTTTCGATTCTCTGGCATTCCGAGTTGGAGGCCGAGCCACCCGAACGGGTCGAAGACCTCTACCTAACCCCCGTATCGCGCTTCATTACCCGTATGGAGTATGCTTACTACGACCTCGAAAACGATAGCTGGGAGATCGAGAGCCGACCCGAAACGACTGGAGACGGCACTCATATTCTACCGCAGTTCCTCCGCTTTACCTTTGAATACCAAGGCGAATCAAAACAGCGCATGGTCTACATCCCGCAGGCTGTGACCCACGTTCCACTTTTCTAATGTTCCGGCAAGGCGACAGACTCCTGCAAATACATGCGCGGCCCACCATCAGCCAGCGCTCAGGCACCGTGCTGGTCGCCGTGCTGCTGCTGGTCGTACTGCTGTCCTTCATTGTTGTTGCCTTCATGGAGGACGCCACCTCGCGAATCAAATACTACGGGCTGTTCCATCACCAGGATGACCTCCGCGTCGACGCCTATTCAGCCCTTGAAACCAGCCTGGCCGTCATCAACCAGTTCCGCGAAATCGACGGCGAAATATGGGGCCCGGCCCAGGGCTGGTCTGATCCGCTCGAATACGCAGGCTTCGATACAGGAAACGGCACCCGGATCAACGTTCGAATTCTCGACGAAAGCGGACGCCTCGGGCTGCAATCCCTCGACGAATTCACCCTCCGACTGATCTTCCAGGAACTGGGTTTCGACATTCGCGAATCCCAGGAACTCACCGACGCCCTGCTTGATTGGATGGACCCAGGCGAAACCCGACGCCTCAGCGGATTCGGCCTCAGCGATTACCGCAACCTTGATCCACCTTACTCGCCCGCCAACCGCCCTATTCGCAGTTGGGACGAATTACCGTTAATTCACGGCTACCGAGAAGCATTCTGGGCTGAAGACGGTCGACCGCTCAGCCGTTTACGCCAATTCAGGGAGGCTATCTCCCTCTACTACAATGGCCCAATCAACTTGAATGCTGCCTCGCCACTGGTGCTGAGCGTATTGGAGGCGCAGGGTCGCCTCGATCGCTACATATATGAAAACTATCGCACAGGTATTGGATCCGGTTACCGCGACACCGGGATTCCACGCATCATCCGCGATGCACGCGAAGCCGGCTACCTCGGCGAGGGCGAAGGCGAGGGCGAAGGCGGTGGCCCCGTAGGTGTCACCGCCGGCATGCTTCGGGTCGAGGTCGAAGCCATCCGCGGAGAAGCCCGCTTTCTGATTTCAACGTTGGTGTCCTGGAGCGGCTCCAATCCCGCAGGCGGCTCCGGCCAAGGCAACGGCGATGGCTCCGCACTTGCCGGCGCAGCAAACCTGGGCTATCCCTTTCAAATCCACGCTCTATTTGAGAACCGCAAATTATGATCGACACTGAATCAGGGGGCTCCGTTATATGGCTGCCTACCCTTTACACCCGCTCACATCTCTAATGGCATCCATAGGAGACATCATTCAAACCCAATGGCAACAGCTGAAGGACCGCATCCCCCAGCGGGATATCTGTCTGGCCCCAGCCGATGCCTTTTTCTGTGAGTGCATCGAGATTCCGGAAGACGTTTCTCCCAGTGAGATCCAGGCCTTTGCAGAGCTGTCGCTTGAAGGCGCTTCGCCTTTCCCTCTCGAACAGATGGCATGGGGATTTCTGCATGCAGCAGACAGCCCACACCTGCTGGTTTACGCGACTCCCAAAAACCGGCTTTCGCGGATCGGACTTTCCGAACTTGAAAAGTGGCACCACGTTTTTCCAGGCTTCACCTCACTTTTTGGAAAAACCTGGAACCGCCCGATCATCGTTTTCCTCAGCCAGACCGGCTCGATTTCAGCGCTCTACTACGAAGCCAAACAGTCCGTCCCCTGCCGGGTGATCAGTCGTCCCGTTGGGGCGGACCTCCTCACAGACGAGTCCATCCTCAAGGCCCAGCAAAAGCTCCTCACCCATCTGCCGGAAGCGGATGAATTCGAAATCGACCAGGGTGTCTACATTGGCGACGGCAGCTACGTGCACAGTGACCACAGCTGCAGTTTTAAGCATCGTTACCTGAAAGGCGGCGAGGAATCGGATCGCCTCCACAATTTTCATCTAGCCGAAAGTGAATTGTGGCCTTTGGACATTCGTGATCCCGAGTTTGCCCAGAAAGAGGGTAAATCGCGCGCCCTGGGCAAGCGCCTGTGGACGGCCCTGATCGCTGCTTCCGCTACCGCCGCGCTGCTTCTTATCGCCCAGGTGGCATTCTTTGCACTTGAAAGCTGGAGTAGCCTGCGCGAGCGCCAGATTCTCAGCCTTGCACCGGCTGTCAGCCGGGTCGAGCACACTCAGACACTCGTCGACCGCCTGACCCGGAGTGTGGAACAAGATATCCACCCCTTCTATATGCTGCAGACAATCAACAGCGAGCGGCCGCCATCGGTGTTCTTCAACAAAGTGGGTGCCCGCGCCTACAACCGCCTTGAAGTCGAAGGAGAGAGCACTGAGGGAGTATCCACAGTCAACCGCTACGCAGACGGGCTTGCGGCATCGTCAGCCATCAATGATGTCATCAACAATTCCCAGACCCGAGTTGGACGCACCAGCTTCGAGCTGGTGATCACTTTTGACCGCGATTCCACCCGTGGTGAAGT
>JBJHBN010000432.1:0-3279 GCA_050485505.1 Opitutales bacterium
ATTGTGGTTTGTTGGTGAGGGTCGCAGCAGGGCTGCCTGCAAACGTCGGGTGCGGGCCTTGGGCTTGAGTGAACGGATTTGGTTTGCCGGCTACCAGCACCACGTAAATGCCTTTTACGCGGCTGCGGATATCGCCGTTTCTTATTCGGTCGAAGATGCATTACCCAATTTTCTGATTGAAGCGCAGGCAAACCGCTTGCCCGTGTTGGCTTTGGATTATCGGGGTGTTAATGAATGCGTGCACTCGGGCAAAAGTGGCTGGATATTGGCAGCGGATGCGGACCGCAGTTACCGCGACAAGCTGGAGGAGATGGTCTGTGATCCTGAGGGCTGTCGCGAAATGGGAGAGGAGGGGGCTGGTTTCGCACTGGCCCGATTCGATCCGGACCAACAATTGCAGGCTTGGATCAGGGATTTGCGGAAGGTTCGTGATCGTTTCCGTTGCGACCGTTGAAGAACGAGTTGCTCCAGCGCCGGAACTCCTTCAGGTCGCCTTCCCAGCGGGCCCGGAACTGAATCGAGTGGCGCAGACTGCGTTGCTGCTCGTCTGTCAAGGCGTAGCCCAGCTCAAACTGCCATGATCCGCGCGGGAGTCCCAGGCGGATTGTCTGAGCCCTGGGAGGATCCCAGACCACACCTACCTGGTATTTATGTGCATGCCGGGTTTGCGTCGGTTCGCTGATCCAGCGCGTTGTGTAATCGATAAAATAGCCCCACTCGCCCGGCTTGTATAGAAATCCAGGAGTGATTTCGGAAATGTGCTGGCGGATAACTTCGTCGTCGACTTCGGAATTACGGAAGGGCGCAGAGACGGAGTGGTCGTGTCTCAATGTCAGGTAAAAGAGAGTATTGGGTAGTAGCCGGCTCGGCCGCGTCATAGTGATAAAGGGCTGCACGTGCGCATAGCCATCAATCAATTCGACCGGAGGCCGTCCGAGCGGGCTGCGGAACTCAAAACCGACCATCGCCTGGTCCCAAAACGGTCGCCAGGGAGTGATCGACTGGCGGAGCCCCAGACGGTATTCGCCCAGGCCCATTCTGTGATCGCGAAGGCCGCGAAATGGATTGGGGGTAAAGGGACTCAATCCGGCCTGACCTTCGAGGGTCTCGGTGAAGCCGTAGCGCACACCGACAGGCCAGCGGATGAAATCGCGTTGGGCGAAATCGCCACCCCGCGGGCGAAAGGTCATACTCAGGTTGTATTTCTCAAGCGTTCCCGGCAGAACGGTACCGAAGAACTCATTCGCAACCAGAAAAGGCTGCTCCCAGACCTGGCGCATGAACGGGCTGCCATTTTCAGGATCGGATTGGCTCTCGGTTTCGGTTTCCGAATAGGCTGTCAGGGTAAAAAAAATGCTAATTGCCAGCACTGAACCGATAACCCCAAACTTCATGGCTTCAAGCAAAGGGATTCCGGGCAGACCGCAATTTAATATTCGTCGATTTCGTTAATTTCCTGCTGACGGGCACGGTTGCGTTCAATCCGACGGCCGCCGACAATCGCACCTTCGTAGAGGATCGACATCGGAATAGCGAGGATCAGAAAAGTGAATGGGTCTGTCGTTGGAGTGACCAGAGCAGCGACGATCAGAAAGACGACGATACTGTAGCGCCGAAAGGCTTCTAGTTGCTGAACACTCAGTATTCCTATGAAAATCAGGATCATCAATACCAGCGGAAATTGGAAGGCAATGCCGATGCCTAGCACCATCCAGGTCAGCAAGGCATAGTAACTGGAAGCAGTCCACAGTGGAGTGAAGCCAAGTAGTTCATTGAAGACAATCGAGGCTCGCATAGCCGCCGGGGCGAGAATAAAGAAGCTGAAGAGTACGCCGATTAAAAACAGCGCAAAGGCCATGACGCAGAAAGGCTTGAGCAATCTCATTTCCTTTTCGGTCAGGCCTGGGGCGACAAACTGGGCAACAAAGTAGAGCATGAAAGGGAGGCTCAGGGAGAATCCGCCGCCGATCAGGAGGTAGAAAATGACGGAGAACACACCCAGAATCGAGGTGTTGATCAAGCCTTCCATTTGCATTTCACGCCCGGAAATTGCAAACTGATAGGGCCACTGTAAAAGGCCCGAAAACTGTGCCAGAAAAAGACCCACCAGCACCGCGGCAACAAAGAAGGCGATGAAGCACTTGCCGATCGTCCATCGCAGATCCTCGAGGTGATCAAAAAAGGACATACCTCCCCTTTCTGCCTGGTCTTCTTCGGTGTCTGGATCGGTTGTAATGGTCATGTTTAGGAAATAGGCGCTTTGTCTGTGGTGGTGAATTGTGCGCTTCAGGTCGAGTCAAATTGTCCGGGCTTGTATGCAGCCGTTCTTGGCGCTTACTCGTTGACAGTCCGGGCGCAGGCATTAGTTTCCAGCGTTTTTCCGTCGTTAGAATTGTAGCGCGAAAAATTTCATTATCATCATTAGTCAAAATAACGAGTATGTCTGCCAATACCAGCAACCAAGATAACGGAGGCGCTAACGCCTCCGCTGAAAAACACGTCTATGCCTTCGGTAAACAAACCGACGGCAACGCCAAAATGCGCAATTTGCTCGGTGGTAAAGGTGCCAATCTGGCCGAAATGGCTGCCATTGGGCTGCCAGTGCCTCCCGGCTTTACGATTACCACAGAGGTCTGTAAGTTGTTCTACAAGAACGATCGCCAGTTCCCTGCAGGACTCGATGCCCAGGTTCAGACTGCGGTTAAGCAGATCGAAGAGCAGGAAGAGCGCACTTTCGGTGACCCCAAGAACCCCCTGTTGTTCTCGGTTCGCTCGGGTGCCCGCGAGTCCATGCCAGGCATGATGGACACCATTTTGAATCTCGGCTTGAACGACGAGACGGTTGAGGGCCTTGCAAAGCTGTCCGACAATCCGCGTTTCGCCTACGATTGCTACCGCCGCTTCATTCAGATGTATGGTGATGTTGTGATGGGCGTACAACCACGCGACGAAAGCGAGCATGAACCTTTCGATGCGGTTATGGAAGAGTTGAAGCAGGAACTGGGTGTCGAAGAAGATTCCAACCTCACCCCGGACAACCTCAAGGAGCTCATTCGTCGCTATCAGGAGCTGATCAAGGACCGCACGGGTTCGACTTTCCCGCAGGATGTCTACAAACAACTTTGGGGTGCCGTCGGCGCTGTATTCGGCTCATGGAAGAATGAACGTGCCATCCTGTATCGACAGCAGTACGGCATTCCCACGGAATGGGGTACAGCGGTCAATATTCAGGCCATGGTGTTCGGCAATGCCGGTGATGACAGCGGCACAGGTGTAGCC
>JBJHBN010000433.1:0-3273 GCA_050485505.1 Opitutales bacterium
GGGCGGCGTTTCGATTGGTGGCGGCAGTGCGAATACTTTGACCATAGAAGATGCCATCGCCATCCAGGAGGAGATTCCGGAAGTCGTGGCTGCCAGCCCGGAGGTGAGGTCTCAGCGTCAGGTAATCTACGGCAACCGCAACTGGTTCACACGGATTTATGGGCAGTCCGCCGACTACCTGCAGATTCGCCAGTGGCCCTTGGAATCCGGCCGCATGTTTGACATCGACGACGTTGCCCGTGCGACCCAGGTGGCGGTCATTGGGCAGACCATTGTTGAAGAGCTTTTTGAAGGAACGGACCCGATCGGCGAGACCATCCGCGTCCGCGGCTTGCCTTTGACCGTGATCGGTGTGCTCGACCGCAAAGGTATGTCGCTGATGGGTTCGGTGCAGGACGACATTATTATCGTGCCCTACACTACCGGATTTCAGCGGATTTCAGGACGCTCGCACGCAATGGTAATCAATGTTCAAGCCTTCAATGCGGCGTCAATGGACATTGCGGAGATTAAGATCCGCGACCTTTTGCGCGAGCGGCATGGGTTGGCCCCCTATCAGGAGGACGACTTCACTGTGCAGACCCAGGAGGACGTCGCCGCTGCCGCGACAGAGACCTCGCGTGTGATGACCCTATTGCTGGCATCAATCGCCGGTGTTTCCATGCTCGTTGGCGGCATTGGGATCATGAACATCATGCTCGTAAGCGTCACCGAACGCACTCGCGAGATCGGCATCCGCATGGCCATCGGTGCGCATGGAAAGCACATTTTGCTGCAGTTCCTGGTCGAGGCCGTGCTGCTCAGTGTTCTCGGCGGGATTCTCGGTATTCTCGGCGGCATGCTGGCCACCAACCTCATTTCTGAGTATGCCGGTTGGCCGGCGGTCCTGTCCGAACAAGCCGTAATCCTCGCCTTCAGCATCAGTGTGGCGGTTGGAGTAGCGTTCGGCTATTTCCCGGCCTATAAAGCTTCCAGACTGGATCCTATTGACGCCCTTCGCCACGAGTGAGAGTTTAGTCGAATTTATGAGTGCCCGTCCCAAAGCTTTATGTGTTGTCGCTGGATATGTGGAAGGGTTGTCGATACCCGCCGTTTTGCGGGATACAGATTTTGATTGGCGCTGCGTGGTTGCATCTGGAGACACTGTTGATGTGGATGTATCCAGCTTGGTGGATGTTCTGTATCTGGACGATGAGGCGAACCCGTTTCAACCAGTCGGTTGGTTTGGCGACAAGACCATTGATGGGTCCCAGCGTTTGCTGGGGCTTATTGACCGTTTGCAGGTGCATTATTGCTGGGTGATCGGAGCGGTTGGACTGGCTTTGGTTCCCTTGCAGGCCAGGTCTGCCAGGCTGAATCACCCCGTGAGGAAGTATATGCTGACCGCTTCCGGTGATTTTTTGGGCCCCGATGATTTTCCGGAGCGCGCGTTCGAATCGTATGCCCAACGTGAAGTGCACCGGATGGCGGATTTGGCGGCATCCGGCTCAGCACAGATTGTTCCTATATTGAATCGGTGGGCAAATGACTCGCCGATTCAGAAGAGGGAGGATGCAGAACCAAAGACGCCTCTGGTTTCAGTTTGTATCCCGCACTACAACTACGGCCAATTCCTACAGGAACAGATCGATAGTTTGAAGGCGCAGACTTACGCACAGTTTGAAGTTATCACTATCGACGACGGGTCGACCGATCCGGAGGCCCTACGCGTGTGGGACGAACTGGTACGGGCGAATAGCGATCCGCGCTTCAAGTTTATACGCAGGGCTGAGAATAAAGGCCTGTCGATAACGAGAAACGAAGCCGCAGAGCGGGCTGGTGGGGAATGGCTGGTCTTTTGCGATGCCGACAATCGAAGTCATCCTGAAATGCTGGAGCATTTTGTCCGGGCTGCTGATCAGTCTCGAGCCGATGTGGTTGTGTGCTATGCGCATCAATTCGAAACAGTTAAAGGCCGTGATCAAACCCTCGAGTATTTTACTCCCGTTGGTGGAGCCCTGGAATTGGGTTGGGCATACAACGTTTTTGGCGATGCCAATGCATTGGTCCGGCGCAAAGTGTTCGATCAATCGGGAGGATTTACTTCACAGCCTGGACTTACTGCTGAAGATTGGGAATTATGGGTGCGAATTGCCTGGCAGGGCGGCGAGTTTGCAGTGATTCCAAAAGCGCTTTTTGATTATCGCGTTCATGGAGCATCGGTCATGCGAACCTCCTCATGGACGGCTTCCATGGCTAGAGTGCATGAAGTTTATTTGCAGCAGGCTGAATCCTTGCCAATGTTGGTCCAGTCACGGTTCTGGAAAGACATGATTTCGGCATTTCCACACTTCCTGAATTGGCGAATCAAGGCGGCGGACTGGTGGGATGAGCGCAGTGCAATCCTGAGTGAAAAGGCTGAAGTCGAAACCTACACCGAAGAACTTAAGGCGGTTATTGATCGTCTGAATGCAGAGAAGGCGGCGGCTGATCGCTTTATCGATGAGCTGAAGGATAGTCTTGCCGCCTTGAATGCCGAAAAAGCGACTGCAGACGGTTTTATCGAAGAACTTCGAGGTAGTATTGATGGTTTGACGGCAGCCAAAGCCGAGGCTGATGGGTTTGTTTCCCAGCTGAAAGGGGCCCTATCAGGCCTAAAGGGTGAAAAAGCAAAGTCGGACAAATATATCGAAGCGTTGAAAACCACCCTGTCTCAGGTGCAGGCTGACAAGGCTTCGGCAGACGCTTTCATTGAAGAACTGAAAGAGGGGCTTTTGTTCTATCAGAAGGAAAATTCGCTGCTTAGGGACGAGAATGAGCGACTGCAGTTGGAACTCGAAAGCGAGCGATCGGCCCGCGAATTGGTTGAGCGACAGCTTGCCTGGCAGCAATTGCCATTTTGGAAGCGCTGGCGGGTTCGGCGTCCCGAAAACGTGCAATGATAGTATTGAGAACCCCTTCTTCCCTTGAGATCGGAAACTTTATTGGCTGGACCTTGTTAACAATGATCAAATCGCTGACTGCAAAGGTTTGCCTTTGCAGGTTGGCTGGCTTTTGCATGTCCCGAAACCTTGCGGAATAGATGATTCAACCTAATCAACCCGATTTTCAGAACACTCCCGGTAGCCACTGGCGGCCTTACGGGAGATTTTCCCCACAGGATCCACATGCGGCGCCGTTGGTCAGCATCTTAACGCCTTTTCACAATACGGGCGATATTTTCAACGAGACCGCGGAGTCGATCTTTCGCCAAACCTTTCAACAGTGGGAATGGTTGATTGTGAATGATTGCTC
>JBJHBN010000434.1:0-3265 GCA_050485505.1 Opitutales bacterium
GTTACGGGCGTCAACCAACTCCCTTTCCAACAGTTCGATGGTGTGCTCCTGAACCTTCAGTTGTGCTTTCGCCAGTAAAACTCCATAGAAACGTTGGCGCACCTCGAACAAGACGGCCTCAATCGCAGCCTGCAACTCATAGTAGGACGCCTCGCGCCGCAAGTCCTGAGCCTGCAGCGCCGAGAAAACTGCCCCGCCGGCATAAATCATCTGACGAATCTGGACAGCAAAACTCCAGTCGCGATCGGCAACTGGCATGCCAGGCCCACGATCGCCCAAGCTGCGATCGAACAAGTTGTAGCGTGCATTGGCCGATAGCTGCGGAAGTATCTCCGCGCGCAACTCAATACGAATACCTTCCTGTTCCTCAATACGCTCACGGGCTGCCTGTATGCCCGGATTAAATTCCAAGGCACGACTCAGGGCGGTTCGCAGGTCAAGCTCCGAAGGCAAAGCCGGCTGAGGCCCCGTCGCATGAGTCATCGACTGGGCTGCGAAAAGACTGAGTAAAATCAGCCAAACAATTTTTAAACGACACATTTTTATCGATTTCTCAATTTTCATTACGAGCAGGCATCAGAGATTCCGACCATTCCTTGCTGGGATCCTCGGCGGTATTACGATCCCTGGCTATCAGCAAGTAGAGCGTGGGCACGACAAACAAGGTGAAGAAAGTTCCGATCACCATTCCACCAACAACAATTAATCCTATACTGTTACGTGCTGCCGCACCTGCCCCACTAACGAGCACCAGAGGAAGGTATCCAAACACGGTCGAGAAGGTTGTCATAAGAACCGCTCGCAAGCGAATCTTCGCGGCCTCCCGGATGGCGACAGCCTTCTCCATGCCGCGGTCTTGCAGGGCATTGGCAAACTCAACAATCAAGATCCCGTTCTTGGCAATAATCCCTACAAGGGTAACCAGACCAACCTGCGAGTAGATATTCAGAGTCGTCGTGAAACTGTCCGTCCAGAATGGCAGATTCGGATTAGGCATGCGCAGAAAGGTGAAAATCATCGCCCCAAACATTGCCAGCGGCACAGAGCCCGCGAGGATTACAAAGGGATCGCGGAAGCTATTGAACTGCGCGGCCAGAACCAGGAAAATCAATACAATAGCCAAGCCAAACGAGAACAGAAACGCACTGCCTTCTGCCCGCAACTGGCGGGATTCTCCAGTGTAATCAATCGAATATCCAGCGGGTAATATATCAGCTGCCTGATCTTCGAGGTACACCAGGGCTTCATCCAAAGGCCGGATGGCTACCCCGCTGATTTTGACCGCATTCAGTTGTTGAAAGCGATTCAGCGACCGCGGCACCACAGTTCTGTCAAAACTGGCTATGCTCTCCAGCGGAATCAACTCGCCCGACGGGCCGGTCACGTGGATCTGAGCCAGTTGCTCCGGATACAAACGCTCCATTCGGGTGACTTGGGGAATCACGCGATAGCTTCGTCCGGCAATACTGAAACGGTTGACAAGGTTTCCTCCGACCATGGAGCTGATATCCTGACCAACCATCTGCAAGTCCAAACCGAGAGCGGCAACCTTGTCACGGTCAAACACGATCTGGGTCTGCTGCTGATCGAGGCGCACATCGACAATCGGCGGAAAGGCAAAAATACCCGACTCAGCCGCACGCTCAGCCAATTGATTGGCAAAGCCGACGATTTCCTCTGTATCTGCCGTCGATGCAATCACAAATTCCACTGGAAACTGGCCACCTCCAGGCAATGCCGCCGGAAGGGTTGCAAAAGCCTGAATCCCGGGAATACCCGCCAGCCCCTCCTGAACCTCTGGAAGAATCTGCTGAACAGAGCGGTTGCGCTGGTCCCAGGGTTTCACAATCAAACCCGCAATACCGAAAGTCGGTGATGTGATCTGAAAGGTCTGCTCCATTTCAGGGACTTCTGCATATACCTTGAAGACCTCTGCTCCGGCCACGCTTACCTGTTCAAGAGTCGCATTCGGTGGCATATCAAGGATGCCGAATACGACTCCCTGATCCTCCGTAGGCGCAAGCTCCGTCGCAGACTGGGTGAACATGGCAACCGCCAATAGAATTGCGATAACCCAGAAAGTGTAGACTGCGCCGCGGACCTCAAGCACCCGATCCAACATGCGGCCGTAGATTTCGCGGATACGATCCAGGCCTGTGTTGATACGTAAAGACAAGCCCTTCTGATCCGCGCCCGGCTTGAGCAGCTTGGATGCCAGCATCGGCGACAGCGTAATGGCTACAAAACCAGAGATTAGCACTGCGCCTGCCAAGGTCAGGGCAAACTCGCGGAACAGCGAGCCCGTCAATCCCCCCTGAAAACCAATCGGCGTGTAAACGGCCGCAAGGGTGACCACCATGGCAATAATCGGTTTGACCAGTTCTCGGGCACTGACAATGGCAGCTTGAAAGGGCGTTAAACCCTCGCGCATGTGCCGCGAAACATTCTCAACCATTACAATTGCGTCATCCACCACCAAACCCACTGCGAGCACAATCGCCAACAGAGTCAGCAAATTGATGGTGAAACCAAAAACCTGCAGCAGAAAGACAGCCCCAATCAATGCAACTGGAATGGATACCAGAGGAATCAGCACTGATCGAAACGACCCGAGAAAAAGAAAAATAACGATGACCACAATCAAGAGGGTCTGCGCGAGTGTGCGAACCACCTCGTTCACTGCATTGTCGATGTATTCGGTGGCATCGTAGGCCACCGTTGCCTGCAGGCCAGTCGGCAAGTCTGCCTGAAGGGCCTCCATTTCCTGATTCACCCGCTCAATGACTTCAAGAACATTCGCTGTCGGCAGCGGCCAGACGCCCATAAAGACGGCAGTTTGTCCGGTAAAAGTAACCTCTGCGTCATAGTTTTCCGCACCCAGAACGACATTTGCAATGTCACGCAAACGAATTACCGTGCCATCGACCTCACGCACGACGAGGTCGCGAAACTCCTCGACTGACTGAAGGTCTGTGTTGGCCGTGAGATCCACCTGCATCAAACCCCCTTTGGTTCGCCCTACGGCTGCCAGATAGTTATTCGCAGCCAAAGCCCTGCGCACCTCGGCAGGACTGATTCCGTAGGCGCCCATTTTTTGCGAATCCAGCCAGATGCGCATTGCAAAAGTTTGCCCACCCAGAATTTCAGCACGCTGAATACCCTCAATAGCCGACAACCGCGGCTGCACCACCCGGATCAGGTAATCCGTTATCTCATTCGGACGGAGAATATCAGAGTCGAAACTCAAATACGCAGAGGCAAATTG
>JBJHBN010000435.1:0-3262 GCA_050485505.1 Opitutales bacterium
CAATGTATCCACACTGTAGACCCGGATTTCACGATGCTCATGGTTTATTTCCGGAAGAACACCTTCTGCGAAGTCCAAACGGACAATCGCAATTTCCTCACCCGTCAATGTAACCTTCGAACCATCAACATTTTCATATCCATCTGTCTCCGCAATGTGCAGCGTCCCATCAGCGGGTATCTCGTTGTCCATCGCATCGGGCACCGCCCCCTCGTAGTACAATCTTTTGATCAATATCCGATGAGGTTCTTTGTTTTCAGAACTGACCAATGCATTCAGGTCTACATTCATTTTCGCATCCAATGACGGGGCACCGTTGTGGAGCAGCAGATATACATGGTCTCCGGATCGCAGGGCTAAGGTAAAAAAGCGTTTGTCGATATCGGAAGCATCGCTTTCCACTTCAAATGCAATCCTCACTCCATCAATATCGCGAAAGAAGGCGTAAAAATCGCGAAACCTAGTCACCGATAAATCCATCGAATCCGGTGCATTCAGTCGAGTGTGAATCGCCTGCCCTCTCTGTGGTGAATGCGACCTCCCCGACTCTCCAAGGATAAAAGGCACGGTCAGTTCTACCTCTGGACGATCCATAAATACCATCCACATTCGTGTAACGGTTGTCATATATAGCCACGGCCAGAATTCGTTGATCCAAGGACCGAATTGAGGATAAATTGTTTGCCTGCCAAATTCAGAGACAATCATTGGTTTGGTTTCGCCACCCCATACGTTAAGATGGTAAGCATTCCACAAGTCCAGATAGGCATCTAATCTCCCAAAGTCCCAAACGGTTGTATTGCCCTGTTTCTGATTCGCATAAAGGAATGGCGATTCTACGCGACGCGCTTGCCAATAGTCATCACGCGGCAATGACCAGTGACCTTTGCTGTAGAAATGCAAATCGTAAGCACCAAGAGACCCCCCCGCGATATCAATAAAGCGACTGTGCCAGTCACGCCACATACTCCAATCAGAGAGTGGATAGGGCCATGCAGAACAGGGACCAGCAACAAAGACATCAGGATGCTCTTCCGCCATGCGATCAGCGACAATTTTTGAGTAACTTGCAAATGCATCCACATTCCAACTGGTAATCGGTTCGTTCTGAACTGTGTAATAGACAGGAAAATGTACATCCCACTCCTTAAAACGGTGGTACCATTGCACGATGACATCAGCCACCGGCTCAAACAAATCAGACCGGAGAATATTTCCATGCGCTTGTAACTCCCAGTCTTCCAGTCCATCTGCCTGGTTTCGGGAAGATTCCCCCACACGCATCCACTCCTGATAGGGCCCATGAGCCACGGCATGAACAAGGTCGGCTCCACGTTCCTTAGCCTGACGATATACATTTTCGCGTTGGTTCAACGTATACTCCAATGACTCGGGAGTGAAAACCCGCGAAGGATCTTCATCTGGCTCAAGGTAAAATCGAAATGTGCCTCGTGCTGGTATAGCGCCGATACTTTCCAATTCAGCGTGTCGAACATCATTATACTGCCCCAATGACTGGTAGGAACGGAAATATATACCCCTGTCAAATTCGCCCTTTGAAAAGGGACCATCCTGTATTACTCTGGCGATGTCTAAGTGAATATTTAGTCGCACATCGACCGGCATTGATGCTCCATTTAATAATGGTATTGAGAGACATACAGGTAAAACTAAGATGATTGAGAAATGTAGCCGAAACTTCTTCCGTTTTAATTTCATAAAATAATATTTTTGATGTTACTCACTCAGGGTTATGACAGCTGCAGAAACAGCTTTCGGATTGCCATGCCGATATGACCCTTCAAATTGCAGCTCAATGACATTGTATCCCGGGGTGAGAACTTCGGGGTCAATATCCATCGGCAGCACTGCATGCCAATCTTTCACACCACGACCGGAGCGAACCGACAATTGCCCCACCCTTTGTCCATTAACGATTACGCATGGACCAATAGAAAACCCTCCATCGCGCGCTAATCCGATTTCCACCCGCGAAGCGACGGTCCCTTCCAAGGTTGATGGCAAATCAACAACAAAAGAAACAGTCTCATTCCCTGTGAGCGGGATCATCGTATCCGCACTCAAATGACGCTCCTCTGTCAGATCTCTATGCAAACTAACTGCATTGGGCCAGGTATAGCGAATTACTGCCGTCGCCTCTCCGGGCAATTGAATTATCCCGTCGGGAACGGTTTGATAATCAAGCTCTATGTGCAGTGTCCCGTTAAGTGGCGCTGTGGAATCCGGTTCTGGTATTTCACCTTCGTAGAAAAGACGCTTCCATTCCGCAACGGGTTCTCCTGCCATACCATCTGCTGCCAGTCGTATATCGACCTCCATCGGATGATGGGGATAACTACGAGCGTTATGTAAAACCAGATAGCCAACGTTTCCATCACGAAATGCAGCCACACGCACATCACGTTCCTCATCTTCGCGAGACGAGGCCGAGGTTGCCCGTGAGTATGCATATTCACCGGAGAGGTCACGAAAAAAGCGATAAAAATCATAAAAACGGGTAGGATGATAATCAGTTGAAGAAGGATAGTTCGGTTGGTTGAAAACAGCCTGCCCTCTGCTTTGTGCATCGTTGCGCCCCGACATCGATACGATGAAAGGAATCGTTAGCTTAACTTCCGCACGGTGCCAGTAAACCATCCACTGCCGAATCACCGTAGTCATATACAACCACGGTTTAAAATCGTTCTCCCAGGGTCCGAACTGAGGATGAATTCCCTGACGCCCAAATTCGGTAACGATTACCGGAAGAAAAGGACGCTCCGGCCAATAAGCGCTGTGGGATGCAGATAGCAGATCAAGGTATCCTTCGAGCCTGCCATAATCCCATATCGTATCCACACCGAGGTGCTGCGCCTCATACAAACTGGGTTCTGGAACCCGCTGCTCCTGCCAGTCAGGCTCCGGGGGCAAGGACCAATTGCCTTTGCTGTAGAAATGAAAATCATAAGCGTCCAGATATCCGCCAGCGTACTCTACAAAACGGCGGTAAGTATTGTTCCATGTGCGAAAATCTGCCTGTGGAAATGGCCATGCTGCGCAAGGTCCGGCAATAGAAACATCAATCCCCCTACTCTGAAATGCATTTGCCACTGCCACGTGATATTCTGCCAAATCACCCCGATCCCACCTCCATGGCGGTTCATTCATTGGGCTATAGTATGTGGGCAATGACACCGAGGCTCCGAGATCCTGCAATTCAGAATATTTCCAACCAAGGAATTCAGCATGTGCCGTGTAGAGA
>JBJHBN010000436.1:0-3258 GCA_050485505.1 Opitutales bacterium
TCACAGCTCATCGGCAGCCAGCTATGACGATGGATCCCTCACGGGCACTTTGCAGCCGAATACCATGGATGTGTACCTGAGTGGTGATTTTGTAGGCACCTTCGTATTGCTGGATGTTCCCAACCCCTCGAACCCACCCATTCCGGGCTTTCATGAGGCCGACGAAAATCTGGGACAGATTGCCTTCTATCAGGACACATCCCGTGATGGTGGAGCGATTATCGATAACCT
Source organism: Opitutales bacterium (assembly GCA_050485505.1). Taxonomy (GTDB): domain Bacteria; phylum Verrucomicrobiota; class Verrucomicrobiia; order Opitutales; family Oceanipulchritudinaceae; genus JAFIGG01. The sequence continues at coordinate 232 of JBJHBN010000436.1, forward strand.
GGCGATTCAGGAGTTGCCGCTCGAGGACTCCGGATCCGAACTCCGGGACTTGCAAGTCTTTGTGGATAACTGGAATTTTGAGGACGACACTGCGGGAGAACGTCCTTCGACGCCCTTCCCGACGACCTTCAGTCCAGGAAGCAACACCGAAGGAAATGGCTTCTTCGTCATCGATGAAACAACGGATCCGGTGAACCCCATTGGTCCCGGTAAGGCATTGTATGTCTATGATTACGTCGGTGATGGATTCTCTGGAAGTCCCTCGCACATGCGTTTTGATTTTGCGCCGACAAACACTGACAATATCCGGGTAGACATCGATTTTCAACGTATCTTCGCTGCCGATGAAGAAGACGAGGACACCCGCGTTCATATTGGCGTGGCACCTGCCGGGATGGAGACCAATACGTCGCGGAATCGCCCGTTTGAAATTCGTGTTCTGAATAACGGTACCCTGGTGGTGAACTACAATCCGAGTGGTGCCTTGGAAGATGGGCGAGAGGCGGAGGTCGTAGCCTCATACAATACTGAAGGCAGCAACTCCATGACCTTCTTTGCCAACGGCAATAACTTTGATTCCCTGAGCTTTGATGATCCCGAGCTTGGTAGCGGTGAGGTTCCGCCGAATCACATGGTTCTCTTCCTTAACGGAGAGAATCTTGGAGAGTATCAGTTTGTGAACACGCCGGATCCGACAAACGCTCCGCACATTCGTTTTTTTGAGGAAAGCCGGATTTTCGGACGGTTTGGCCTCTATCAGGATAGCATTAGACAAGGTGCGGTTGCGTTTGATAATATTTCGATCCGTGAGTTTGATCTGGTGCCACCCCCGGCAGCACCGTCCAACCTGGCAGGTTCTGCGTTGGGACCTGACAGTATTGAACTCAGCTGGGATAACAATGCGGACAATGCCATTGGGTTTGTCATTGAGCAACTGGAAGGTGATTCGTGGAACGAGATCGATTTTGTTGAAGTCGCTCAAACAAACTATGTGGTCGAAGGCTTGATGCCCTCGACGGCTTATACCTTTAGGGTTCGAGCCACACATGGAGAGATATCGGAGCCATCAAACGAAGTTACCGTAACAACTGAAGAGCAGACAGTTCCGATCGTTTCAGAAATAAGTGAAGACGCACTGATTCCAGCTGGAAGCTCGGTAACTATTTCAGTTCAAGTGGTGTCACCTGGAACGGTCACATATCAATGGTATCTGGGTGAATCCGGAGACACTGACAATCCTGTGCAGGATGCAACGGCTTCAAGCCTGACTTTGTCGGACCTGCAGGCCAGTGCCTCCTATTGGGTGCGTATCAGCAACGACGCCGGCAGCATTGACTCGGATTCGATCTTTGTTGAAGTTTTCGAACCGAGGACAATTCGTATTGTGTCCATCCAGCAATTCCATGATTTGCTTCCATCCGCCCTTCCGGGGGATACCTATATTCTTGATCCAGGTGTTTATGTTGATGCAGGGATCCGCTTTGAGGCCGAGGGAACCGAAGAGGCACCGATTACACTGAAGTCGGAGATACCCGGCCAGGTCGTGTTGACCGGAGATTCCTATCTTGAGCTGGGTGGTGAGTGGCTGGTGGTAGACGGGCTGATCTTTACCGATGGCTGGAATGAGAGCCGTCAGGCGGCAATCAGTTTCCGGGTTAGCAGCAATCGTCATGCTCACCACAGTCGGGTAACCAACTGTGCCATCATCGACTACAGTCCCTCGGATCCCCAACGGCGGACGGACTATGTCGGTATGTATGGAACCCACAATCGGTTTGATAACAACTATCTAGCTGGTCACAGCAATATCGGGGTGACTTTGATCGTGTGGCGTACGAATGGGGTGGAAGACCACCACCTAATTGATCACAACCACTTTGCATTCCGCGCTGATGGCGGCGGTCAAAACGGTTGGGAAACCATGCGCATTGGCACCAGCGACGACTCCCTGAGCTCTTCAAAAACCATTGTTGAATACAATCTTTTTGAAGAGTGTAACGGGGAAATTGAGATCATTTCGAATAAGTCCGGTGAGAACATATATCGGTACAATACATTCCTTCGATCACGTGGTACCCTGACTCTCAGGCACGGAGATGATTGCATTGTTGAAGGGAATGTGTTTCTCGGGCATGGAATATCGCAGACTGGAGCTATTCGGGTTATTGGTGCAGGACATCAGATAATCAATAACTACATTGAGCGAACAATGGGTCGGGATGGGGCCGCGATAACCGTATACGCTGGTGTTCCGAACTCCCCACTCAATGAATATTTCGTTGCCGATGACACGTTTATAGCGAACAACACTATTGTTGACGTGAGTGGTCCCCACATCCATGTAGGGGCAGGATTTGGCTCGCGTGATCGAACAATTCTTCCCTCCAACGTGGTTGTTTCAAATAATCTATTTATTGATACGAGAAACACAAATAGCACTATTCTTGTGGGAGAGAATGCCAATGAACCGATGTATGTATCCAATATAGCTTCGGGCATTTCCATCGGATCGGGAGTAACATTGGGTTTCACCCAGTCCGAAGTAGAAATGGAACGGGATGAGAAAGGCATTCTGCGTCCGGCCCCCGGCAGTGCGGCTATCGGAGCGGCCTTTGGTTTCCCGGTAGAGCGCGATATGGATGGGCAGTTGCGAACCAGTCCACAGGACATTGGTGCCGATCAGGTCTCGAATACCGCCGGTCTTCACGTCGATGGACCAAGCCGCAATGAGACGACGGGGCCCCTCTGGATGGTCGCCAGCCGATACCTGCCGGCCGCTATTCCCCAGGGCATGTTTGCCGGTGCTGAGATTCGTGCCAATGCGGTCCTTTTCAAAGAGCGAATCGGTGAGTTCTTTGTCGGGGCATACCCATGGATAGAGCATTCAAGCCTGGGCTGGATGGCCGCCTTTGACGACGGTGCTGAAGGGCTGTTTCTGTTGCCTGTAAGCGGTGAGAGCTGGTTGCTGGTCGATCCAAGTCTCTATCCGTGGGTATTTAATCACACTGAAGGCACTTGGCTCTACAA
>JBJHBN010000437.1:0-3254 GCA_050485505.1 Opitutales bacterium
TCGCTGGATATCTCCTGGCTGAAGGACAGCGACAGTGTGGACGCGGCCAACCTGCCGGAGCCGAGTGTGTTGGCGGGTGAGGCGATGGGGGAATTGGTGCAGGCGTTGGGGGAGCTGGATGCGTTGATGCGGGAATTGGGGGCTGAGGAGGAGGCCGATGGGGCGAGGATGCTATTGAAGGAAGTTCTGGGTGAGGTTCAGTAATGGCTTTTAACTCAACGCCCCAAGGTATTGTTGAACAGAATATAAATGGCCTTCTCGATGCCCACAGCTCATGGGAAAGAATCCCCCTGTTCCTTGTATCGAATGTGAAGAATGGCTTCGCTTTCAAATCAACCTCGTTCAATAATCATGGCGAAGGTGAAAGACTGATTCGCATTCGGGATGTTCTTCCTGGTGATACGAAAACATACTATTCGGGATTTGTTCCTGATGGTTACTGGGTCAATGTCGATGATATTGTTGTGGGCATGGATGGCGATTTTAATTTGGCATGGTGGCTTTCAAAACCTGCTCTTCTGAATCAGCGTGTCTGCCGTCTGGATGCTGCCTCTCAGAGTTATGATAAACGTTTTCTCTATCGAATATTGCCGGGATACCTGGAGGCTGTTAATTCAAACACTTCTTCAACAACTGTTAAGCACCTTTCTTCAAAAACCTTGAGTGAGCTTCTAATACCGCTGCCACCGCTCGCCGAACAAAAAGTCATCGCCGACAAACTCGACACCCTGCTGGCTCAGGTGGAAAACACCAAAGCCCGCCTCGAACGCATCCCACAAATCCTCAAACGCTTCCGCCAGTCCGTCCTGGCCGCGGCGGTGAGTGGGCGGTTGACGGAGGAGTGGCGGAAACGGAACAACTCCCAGTTCCCTTACGAAAGCCGCCAACTATCAGAAATCATTCACGAGATGCGCAACGGGCTATCTCCCAAACCAAATGAAGATGGACGCGGACACCCAATTTTACGAATCAGTTCTGTTAGGCCATTTTCATTAGATCAATTTGATATCCGGCACTTAGAAGTGTCGGACAAAGACGAGAAACGCTATTCGATCCAACCTAGTGATTTACTGTTCACTCGGTATAACGGAAGTATCGAGTTTGTCGGCGTTTGCGCGCGAGTTTCGCAACTCAACCACAACACTCTTCTATATCCAGACAAACTCATTCGTGTACGGGTGGATAAAACCCAATTAACCCCCGAATTCCTCGAAATATTCGCCGCAAGTCATGAAGCTCGCGAATATATCTACTCTCTCGTGAAATCAACTTCCGGACAAAAGGGAGTCTCTGGCAAAGATCTGAAACTAATGATGGTGACCCTTCCTATGGTGGCGGAACAAACCGAAATCGTCCGCCGAGTCGACCAACTCTTCGCCCATGCCGACCGTATCGAACAACAGGTCAACAACGCCCTGGCCCGCGTCCACAAGCTCACCCAGTCCATCCTGGCCAAAGCCTTTCGGGGCGAACTCACGGAGCAATGGCGCAAGGACAACCCGGAACTGATCAGCGGCGAGAACAGCGTCGAGGCCTTGCTGGAGCGTATCAAGGCCGAGCGGGCTGCTGCGAAACCGGTCAAACGGACGAGAAAAAAGTGAACGCATGTAGCAAAGCCCAAGCCCTGACGGCCAACCGGCGGGCGCCAAAAAGCGAAAAGCCCCGGTGCAACTCACCGAGGCTATAACGCCGACCAGGATCCCCCGATCCACTTGGCCCTAATGTAAGGCAGGAAAGAGACAGGCTGCAAGAAAGCTCTGAAGCATCAGGCTTCATCATCAGGAAGGAACATCTGCGCCTGAACCGCCGGCGGCTTGATATCCGCCAGCGACTTTACCGCCAACCCCCTGGAGCTTGCGATCTTGCGGAGCGAGTCATCGTGAGACCAGACTTCATCCACCATGGCCGCGAGCGCGATGCCGACAATCTGGCGGTCGTATTTGAGCTTGCTGACATGCTGCCCTGGCGAAATCTGGGCCAGCTCTCGCTTGTCCGGAAGCTGGGCGCACTCAATGGCGGCCGCTGTGTCGAAATCCACAATTTCAAAGCAGGCACTGCCATTCAGAGCATCCAGATACTCCTGGTACTTTGATGCTTCCACACCAATCAGGAATTCCGACAACACGGGTGTCGGTATGAGAACCAGCGCGTTCCTTCGCTCTGCCTCAGCGACAAATGCCTGCGCGCGCTCACCGACTCGTTCCAGAGCAGCACCCGTTTCTGGATGGGTAAGCCCCAGTGCGTTCGGGGCAAGAATCTGGATCAGGATGTTGGTGTCGACTAAGAATCTCAAATCAGCCTCTCAGATCCTTGGCCACTCCATGCGGATCGTCCATGTCCGCCCATTTCAAACCACCCGTTGACTGAAGCCGGTGGATCACATCACTGATCTTGGCTGCATCCAGCTCCTGGTAGGATTCGATTTTGAGCTTTTTAAGCTTCCAGTCACCTTCAGGCGAGCGCTCCCAGGTGCCATCCCCACTGACGCGAACCTGTTTGAACAGCAGCGGCGACAACCCTTGGGCGATAGCGATGGATGCCTCACAACGCAGTGTTTCGCCGTTAGCACCCTCCAGGCTCACTGGTATGGTGTCGTCCTTGCCCCCAACACGGTACAAACGCCCCTGTACTGAGCCGGGTTTATTGACCACCAAGGGTTTTTCGTCGTCCGGCCGTTTCCTGAATGCCAGTATTGGCGTGTCAGCGTCGTTCAAAATCGCACCTCCTGTGCCATCCTCATCCATCAGCTGCTTCAGGTGACGATGGGCCAACAGCTGCTTCTTCGTGCCCATACCGTTCGGTACGTCCCGCACATGGGTGAGCACCTGCTGGTAGTGCAGGTCCTCCACATCCACGTTCAGCATGGCGCTGCCCCTGGTGACCGAATCAAAATGCACATGCTCCACTTCCCCAAGCATGTCGGAGAGATGGGCAATGTACTGCCCCAGACGCTTCATCGAGAGCGTTTCGGGCGTGCGGTCAGTGAGCTTCAGGGTCAGCTTTTTCATGACCACGATTATAGGGGGGCGCTGGCAGCCATGCTACCGAGGGCCTGACAAGCCAAACGTACAGGATCAGCGCTTCCCTGGGGCAGACAAACGTCGACGCTATGACAATGGGCCGTTGTCATCCTCTGATGTTATAACTCTGCGTCCGTTTGAGATTCCTATAACCCGATGAGCGCGCCATGCCCCCTGTGAATGAGACCGGTCACCAAATTCCCTTCCGCGAAGCGGTGATCGTATGGCTTCGTG
>JBJHBN010000438.1:0-3251 GCA_050485505.1 Opitutales bacterium
CAATGTCACCTTGCTCACTGGCCGTATGCGCCCAATTGACCGCGACCGCGAAACCCGCCGCCTGCAAGCTGCCCTCAAATCCGCATCGCAATCACATTCCACACCTGATGACTCCGAAACGATAGAGATCGTTGTCTCCACACAATGTCTCGAGGTCGGTGCCGATCTGGACTTCGATGCGCTCGTCACCGAATGCGCCAGCCTGGATGCGCTACGTCAACGTTTCGGACGACTCAATCGTACGGGCCGCGACATTTCCGCCCCGGCAACCATCGTCATGCCGGACCACTTGGCCGAAGCCAATGACACCACGCTCGACAAACGCACGTCAAAAGGTGAGTTACTCGACCCGATATACGGCAACGCCCTCTCCGCAACATGGAATTGGCTCCAGTCGATTGCCACCAACGGCACAGTTGACTTCGGCCTTGACGCAATGAAAAAACACACTGGGCCGCTCAAATCTGAAGATTTTACCCGCCTAAACACCCCCACTTCCCGCGCCCCTGTCATTTTCCCAGCCTACCTCGACGCATGGGCGCAAACCTTCCCCTTTCCCTGCCCAACGCCAGATCCCGCTCCTTTCCTACATGGAAGCCAACCTAATCGCCCGGATGTGCTGGTCATCTGGCGGGCAGACCTTTCGCCCGAAGCTTCAACTGAATCGCTTATCCACGACATCAGCCTGTGTCCACCGTCTCAAACAGAAGCCCTTCCGGTTCCTCTTCATGTGTTCCGTTCGTGGTTCTTTGCAGAAGGAAAGAAAAATTCCAGAGTCACAGATACCGGCGATCTATTTTCCGAGGCAAACGTTCCCGAATCGAGTAATCAGGGCTCCAGTAACGTCGATCCTCTCAGCACCGCACTCCTCTGGAGGGGGGCAAAAGAAAGCCGCTTGTTGCAGCACCCCAATGATGTTTATCCAGGCTCTACCATTGTCCTGCCAGCAGTGGTCGGTGGCTGGAGCCATCTCGGCGATATCTCCAATGCGCCTGCCGATCCCAGTGTCCAAAAGCAGACCGAGGAGCCCGCCTCCGTTTCGCTATTCCGCAAGGTGGACCGTGCCGAAGAGGCATTTAAAACAAGCAAAGATCGTGCGATCCTGCGCATTCACCCCGAGCTCCTCCACGGAATTGACGGCGGCAAGGCCTGGCTGCGTGTTTGCGAGTACGCAGGCAACCCAGAGGAACCCATGCGGCGTCCTGACATGCGGGAAGCCCTATCGGAAGCTTCGCAGGATGATCAACTTCCAGAACCCATTCGAAAAACTCTCAAAACCCTCGTTCAGCTCGACTTCGATGAAAGCCGATACTCCAACGAAAAAGCCATCGTCCTTACTTCCCGGAAGCGAATACGCCAAGCGGCCGTTATTGAGCAGGCGGAAGACGACCTTGATGACTGGAGCCGTACACGCGCCGCCGCTGCAGTCACTTTAAGTGCGCACACCCGGCATGTCACCGATCTGGCCAACCTCACGGCAAAGGCCCTTGGACTTCCCGAGGCGATTCGGAAAGTCGTCCACACTGCGGCCGAGCTTCACGATCTTGGAAAAGCCGATCCGCGTTTCCAGGCACTCCTCCTCGGCGGTAACCCTCACGCCGGCTACGCCCTCCCGGAACCTCTTGCGAAATCCGACCGAAAGCGCTCGTCCGCCGCCGAACACGAACGCGCCCGACTACGCACTGGTTTGCCCAAAGGGTTCCGCCATGAAATGACGTCCGTCCAAATCGCGGAGACGTTGGCCGGAGCACCGCCAGACCTCGTCCTGCACCTAATTGCGGCGCATCATGGCTATGCCAGACCCTTTGCCCCAGTGGTGGACGACCCCGAACCGCCTGAGATCGACATCCCAGCGATAAATGAATCAGTCACCGGATCTCTCACCGCCGAACAACGAACCACCTGCCCATCCCACCGCATCGACTCCGGTATTCCTGAGCGCTTCTGGCAACTCCTCCGCCAGCACGGCCCATGGGGTCTGGCATTCCTGGAAACAGTTCTTCGCCTCGCCGACCAACAAGCCAGCGAAGCCGAATCGGAGGGATGGTATCAAGAAACAGGATCCAACTTCCAAACCAATTTCCAGCCATGAGTACCCCTCACGAAATCCTCCTTCCCGGCCTTGATGGCGCAACCCCACTCGGTTTCCTCGCCGCCCTCGGAACTTGGCGGACCACAGATTGCCTCTACCCCGGAACCCGGATGTATTGCAAACCACTTCAAGGCCACTGGTCACCGGTGCTACTCATCCCAACGCATTTGAGCAACGACGAGTTCGCCACCCAAATTCAGGAACGCTTAGAACAAGGAAAAATGAATGAAGTGTTTTTCCTGAATAAAGATCTGAAAATTCCTGTAGAAAAATTCCGGAGGAAAGCTCTAGAACTCCAAAGCAAAAACGATAGAGACAAGTCTGACTGGATGTCAGCATTAGGAAGTGATGCCTGTTTTGACAAGTGGAAGAATATCCAAGGATCATCATTTGATCTAATGAATGCTGGTAAGCAGTATTTCTTGGAGACAATCGAGTTTTTAATCGAGAATACATCTGTCGATGATATCAAAAATACCCTTTTTGAAAAGTGGGCTTACGTTAACAAGCGTGGGGGGATGAGATGGGATCTGGAAGAAGATCGGCGCTACGCTCTGCGCTGGAAGGACCCTCAGGCTGACACCACCAATACACAATGGGGAGCTAATCGACTTGCGATCGAATCATTGCCACTATTGCAAACATCTCCTGCAGGACACTGGCTTGAAACGGCTGGGTTCGTCTCAAAAGGGAAGAAAAACACCTTCTTCACTTGGCCAATATGGCGCTACCCTATTACAACGTCCGTATTTAAATCGGTTATTGGATCAGTTGCCAGCACTTCTGAAGAAGACGCTACCAGGCTACACAGCATGGGAATCGGAGCAGTTTTCAAATCTCAGCGTATATGGAAAGGAAACCCGCCAAACGACTACTCAAACTTTACCCCGGCAGTTCAACTTTGCTAACCCACTCCTCCCACTTCGGCCTTGGCTTGTTCGTTCCCGCAGAACCTTCCTAAATACCGCCCGCAATCTCAAATTTGAAACATTGAATCTCCTCCATCAGATCTCACTCCTGTATAAGAATCGGGCGCGAGGCACACCCGCTCCAAGACGGTGGCTGTCAACGTAGTTGTCCAAAAGTGTCATGCAGATTTCTTTAGAGTCTTTTCCATTATCCTGGTGTCGACTGGGTTGAGTGTTGTCATGGTAGTTGG
>JBJHBN010000439.1:0-3250 GCA_050485505.1 Opitutales bacterium
CTGCAGAACCGGGACGAAGGTAATCGATACTGGCCGTCATCAAAATCCCACCTTCCAACTCAAAGCTACCCACTCCCACATCCTCACAATCAGCATAGTCTTTGTGAACCGCACAAGCATGAAACGCACTTCCTCGAACAGCATGTTTACCCGTAATAAAGTGTGCTATATCCATATTGTGGATACCGATCCATGGCCAGGTTCCCCCGTAGAGACTGCGATCCTTGAACCAATCCGGCCGCTTCCCCCACTTGTAGGACTTACGGGTATTTATAAGGGAAACCTCTCCGATCACACCTTCTTCAATCCACTTTCTGGCCAAGCGGAATGGCTCAAAGCGACGCATGCTGAGCATTGCCAACAAAGCAAGCTGAGATTTACTTGCCAAGTCCTGCAGGCGGTCCAACTCCTTCAGACTTAGAGCCAGTGGTTTTTCTGTGATAATGTGACATCCAGCTGAAAGCCCTTTGGCGATTGCAGCGGATATTTGGTCAGGTCGAGTGCTGACGACAAGTACATCGGGCTTTACATCCTCGAGAAGAGTATCGAGGTTTGGATAACTATTGGCGGCTTCATGTGACGAAATCCAAGGATGGCCATAAAGCACCTGCATATCTTCTTGCGGGTAAACCGGCGAGGATCCAAGGTATTTCACCTCAGGCGCCCCTCTCAACCCAAGGTCATTCAGAACCTCGACCATGTGCCCGAAACCGCCGGCAAAGGCGATCGAGGGATTCTTTTCGAATATATCTCTCATACTTGCTCCCGTTACAGGCGATTAAACCACCGAAGTAGTGACCACCACATTGAGTCAGATTCAAAAGTAGATGGAAACAACCCTCCGCGCTCTAATTTTCGACAAATTCGCTCACCGAATTTTTACTCGAACGCAAATACACGCAGAATATATGCATTTTCGTTCATTTTTCCTGAATGAATTTGCATGAATTCTGTGAACTTACTTTATTCACGGACATGCTCCGATATTCTCGCTCCGGCCACGTTACCCGTAATTTTATAACCAACAAAATCCCCACCAAGCGCCTGAACTGGGAGTTCTATGCCGTGATCAAGGGACGATGCGCACCTACCTACCGCCTCGGCGAAAGACCCCAACTCAAAGAGAACACCCTGTGGATAATGTCTCCTGCCATCAACTACGGATGGACCGGACAAGATGAGGGCTGGGAGAGGATTCTGTTCCATTTCGCATTCATTCCAGACACCCTCAGAGCGCAGATAGGTCAGGACGGCAAACTGGAAATTCAATTGTCTCAAGAGGATGTTAACGTCCTCAAACGAATAGAAAAGGATGTGCGGGAACACATGCTGAAACCCAATCAGTTGAGCAACCTTGTGTTTCACCGGGCACTTATTGACCTCTCACTGGTGGCATTGAGAGACCGGCCTCTGGAAACGATCACAACCTTGGAGGATGTTGCCTACCAACGAGTCGAGGATGCCATCGGCTGGTATCTTGAAAACATGAGTAAGGCACCAACGATCGAAGCCATCGCAAGTGCGGTGAATATTTCCACAAGCCATCTGCGCCGACACTTTCACCACGTCAAACACTGCAGTCCGAATGACTACTTTCAGCGATTGAGGATGGAGCGTGCGTGCAAACTCCTCAATCAGACAACGGACACCTTGGACGAGATTGCGAGGCGTTGCGGATTTCCGAATTCCAGCGACTTCTGCCGGGCATTCAAAAAATCGTTTTCGACAACTCCCCACACTTGGAGAAGGCGTATAACGACCAAGAACCCGTTCATTACCGGTGTTAACATAAACAACTTCGACCCGGGTGACCGCAGACAGGATGGCCATTTCACCGAGCCGAAAAGGGCCGGGGCGAATCATTAGGTCCCCCAAAGCCTATCCAATGAATAGGGAGAACCTGGCAGCGCCCAGACATCCCCGGCGATAAAGCGGTGCTCTGTGGCCACCTTCGCGATTTCAGCCATTTCGTCTTCAGTCAACTCAATTTCAGCAGCCTGCAGATTCTGGCGCAGGCGTTCAGGATTGGTTGATTTCGGGATAGCGCTGACTCCACGATTGATCAGCCAGGCCAGAAGTATTTGTGCAGGTGTCCGCTTATGCTGTTTGGCAATCTGAACGACAGCCGGCAACTCGAACAGATTCGGTTCGGCCGACTTACGGCTGCCGCGGTCACGGGAGCCCAGCGGAGAATAGGCAGTTACCAGAATTTCCTGCGCCTGGCAAAACTCCACCAATTCCTTCTGCGGCAGGCAGGGTTGCAGCTCGATCTGGTTTACCTCAGGGCGGATACGACAGCTGCGCAGCAGTGACTCAATGGACGACTGGTTGAAATTGGAGACGCCAATGTGGCGACACTTCCCTGCATCCACGAGCTCCTCCATCGCCTCCCAGGTCGCAGAAATTGGCACCTCCTCGGGACTCAGAAAGTCCTCCGGCTTCTCTGGAAAATCCAGCCCAATTTCCGGCCGCAGCGCTACCGGCCAGTGCATGAGGTAAAGGTCCAGATAATCCAACTGCAAATCCCTCAGCGTACGCTCACAGGAAGGGGCCACATCTTCCCTCAGGTGGGCACTGTTCCACAGTTTCGAGGTAATAAAAAGATCCTCCCGCTGCACAATACCCGCTTTGAAGGCCTGCCTCAAGGCCATGCCTATTTCCTTCTCGTTTTTGTAGATGGCAGCACAATCAATGTGCCGGTAACCCAACTCCAAAGCCTCGAGCAGAGCCTCTCCCACCTCGCCCGGGCTGGCTTTCCAAGTCCCAAGCCCGATCACCGGCATTTCATCGCCATTTTTGAATTTCAAAAATTTCATAACCTACATACTAGGGGAGAATGCCTGCAGGTTCAAATTCTTTGGTTAATCGGGGGGGGGGCTGAGAGCCGCCTCCAACACTCCATCATTCCACCACTCCTAAAACGGTGTCGGGGCCTCGGCACTGAAGCGGATGGTCTGGCCCTGCCATTCGATTTCAAAGGCAACATGTTCGCTGTGGAGGTAGAGGCGCTTCTCGCCAGTGCTGCGTGCCCAGCTGCGGTTGAAGCGGAAATCGCCGTAGGTGGCGTCGCCGACAATCGGAGTACGGCGTTCTGCGGCTTGAACGCGCAACTGGTGGGTGCGGCCGGTTTTCGGACGCAAGGCGACACGGCTGACGTATGGGGCTGTTTCGGAATATCGATCCAAGACCATTTCTGTGACAGCCGGATCGCCGTCGTTGGAAACCATAGTGCGCAGGCCCTGAGGTGTAC
>JBJHBN010000440.1:0-1185 GCA_050485505.1 Opitutales bacterium
CACCGCGAAAAGCGATATTGACCTGATGGTGATAGCAGAAACGCTCGATTATGCTGACCTGATTGAACAGCTGATGCCGGCGGAGCAACAGCTTGGCCGCCCGGTTAATCTGGCCATTTACACTCGGGGACAAATACAGGATAAGCTGCGGGACAAGAACGCATTTATTGTCCGGGTTATGGATCAACCCAAGTTATGGGTGCATGGAGGCGAGGATGACATTAAAGGCATTAGAGAATCTGGTGCAGATCAAACAGCTCAAGAAGGAGCCGCCGGACCAGAAGGAGATTGACGGTCTACTCAGGTCGGCGAGACGTAGCTTGCAAGACGCCGGCGTTGAGCATTTATCGATGGAAGGCAGATTTTCTTGTGCCTATGGCGCCGCTCATTCGGCTGCATTGGCGGCCCTGCGTTGGCATGGCTATCGTTCGAACAACCGTTATCTGGTCTTCCAGTGCCTGAGGCATACGCTGGGCTTGGAGCCCGTGAAGGTGCGCTTGCTCGACCACTGCCATCATCAACGCAATCTGGCCGAATACGAGGGGTACCTGGAATTTGCCCCAAAACTGTTGCAGGAATTGGCCGACATGGCCAATGAACTCATTACCAGAGTGGAGAAAATGGGGCCGCTTGAGCCCGCCGAATAGTATGCCCAGCCTGATCCAGGACATCCCCATCGAAATCACCCGCAAGCGGGTGAAATATATGCGCATCCGCGTATGCCCGCCGGATGGCCATATCAAGGTATCCGCGCCCCACTGGGTGCCCATGTCGCACATCCGCAGGTTTATCACGGAAAAATCCGACTGGATCGAAAATCAGCACTTCAAGGTGCGTTCCCGCCCCAGGCCCAGGCTTTTAAGGTACCGGGACGGCGAGATTCATCAGTTCTTCGGCAAGCCCTACGAGCTGAGACTTTACGAAGCCCAGCGCAAAGAAAGGGTAGTGCGTTTCGGCGATGAACTGGAAATGTACATCAAGCCCGATGCCTCGCGTCAGCGCCGCGAACAGCTGCTTGAGACCTTCTATCGCAAGGAACTGCTCGACGCCATACCCGACATGATCGCCAAATACGAATCCGACATGGGCGTGGATGTCAGGGAATTCAACGTGCGCAAAATGCGCACCCGCTGGGGCAGCTGCAACACCCGCGCCAAGCGCATCTGGCTTAGCTTGGAGCTGGCC
>JBJHBN010000440.1:1195-3246 GCA_050485505.1 Opitutales bacterium
AAAACCACGCTAGTGCCTGGAATACGTCGTGGTACACGAAATGGTGCATCTGCTGGAAGCCAGCCATAACGCCCGCTTCTGGCGACTGGTGGAGCGCTTTATGCCGGATTGGGAGGCGCGCAAGGAGTTGCTGAATCAGGGGGAGCAGCACAGCGAGTGACCAACTCTGCCTTTTTGTGCCTTTCCTAAGCCGAGCTAAATCCTTATATTCACAGAGGGAATTTCTCATTCGAAGAATAAAGGAACAAGCTCATGGTCGCTGAGCGAGAACTGAACAGAACCCCCTTCCAGGATCGGGAGCCTGAGTGAGCCCCGCACCCAATCAAAACCCGGAACAGAAGGCCCGCGACCAGATTGACCGGCAATTGGCGCAGGCCGGATGGGTGGTGCAGGACAAAAACGCCATCGATTTTAGTGCAGGCCCCGGCATCGCCGTGCGCGAATACCAGACCGATGTCGGCCCCGCCGACTATGTGCTCTTCATCGACAAACAGGCGGTCGGCGTGATCGAAGCCAAGCCCGAGGAATGGGGCCACAAAATCACCACGGTGGAATTTCAGTCCTCGACTTACGCGGCGGCCAAGCTTAAATGGGTCAACAACCAGGCACCCTTGCCCTACGTTTACGAAAGCACCGGCATTCTCACCCGCTTTACTGATTATCGTGATCCCAAAGCGCGCTCCCGCGAAGTCTTCAACTTTCACCGCCCGGAATACCTGGCGGAATGGCTAACCAAACCCAAAAGTCTGCGCGGTCGTCTGCAAGACCTGCCTCCCCTGAACACCGAAGGCCTGCGTGACTGCCAGATCACCGCCATCACCAACCTGGAAGACTCCTTCAAGCAGGACAAGCCCCGCGCCCTGGTACAAATGGCCACTGGCTCTGGCAAAACCTTTACCGCCATCAGCTCCGCTTACCGTCTGCTCAAACACGCCGATGCCAAGCGCATTCTGTTTCTGGTAGATACCAAAAACCTGGGTGAACAGGCCGAACAGGAATTTATGGCCTTCCTGCCCAACGACGACAACCGCAAATTTACCGAGCTGTATACCGTGCAGCGGCTCAAGTCATCCTTCGTGGCGCAGGACAGCCAGGTCTGCATCAGCACCATCCAACGCATGTACTCGCTCCTCAAGGGTGAAGAGTTGGATGAAGCCGCTGAGGAAACCACCAGTATGCTCGACAAGGCGCCCCTGCCAGTGGTCTACAACCCCAAAATCCCGCCGGAATTTTTCGACTTCATCATCATCGACGAGTGCCACCGCTCCATCTACAACCTCTGGCGCCAGGTCATTGAATATTTCGATGCCTACCTGATTGGCCTCACCGCCACGCCAGACAACCGTACCTACGGGTTTTTCCACAAGAACGTGGTCAGCGAATACGACCATGAAAAGGCTGTGGCCGATGGCGTCAACGTGGGCAACGAAATCTACGTGATCGAAACTGAAAAAACCCTCAGCGGCGGCAAACTCAGCGCCAAACAGCAGGTGGAAAAGCGTGAGCGACTCACCCGCAAACGGCGCTGGGAAGAGCAGGACGAAGAGGAAAGCTACTCGGCCCGTCAGCTCGACCGCGACATCGTCAACCCGGATCAAATACGCACCGTGATCCGCACCTTCAAAGACAAGCTGCCGGACATCTTCCCCGGCCGTAAAGAAGTCCCCAAAACCCTCATCTTCGCTAAAACCGACAGCCATGCCGACGACATCATCAACATCGTTCGCGAGGAATTCGGCGAGGGCAACCAGTTCTGCAAAAAGATCACCTACCGCATCGAGGAAGACCCCAAATCCGTGCTGGCCCAGTTCCGCAACGACTACTACCCGCGCATTGCCGTCACCGTGGACATGATCGCCACCGGCACCGATGTCAAACCGCTGGAATGTCTGCTCTTTATGCGCGATGTCAAAAGCCGCAACTACTTCGAGCAGATGAAAGGCCGCGGCACCCGCACCCTGGATGCCGACAGCCTGAAAAAGGTCACGCCCTCGGCGCAAACCGCTAAAACCCACTATGTGATTGTGGATGCCATCGGTGTCACCAAATCC
>JBJHBN010000441.1:0-3242 GCA_050485505.1 Opitutales bacterium
CCGTTTGAACCGGTGACCGGTGATCCAGCGGAGCTGGTGCAGCCAAATACTTTGGCGGGGGCTGCCCTTGAGGCCTTGGATAATGCGCCGATTTATGACAACGCGCCTTTCGATCCGGAGACTCACATGATGGGGATTGAGGACATCGGCCTGAACGCGCTCTATGTCGCCGACAGTCGGGCTTTGGCTGAAATTGGGGCGATTTTGGGTTTTGCCGATGAGGTTCGGGAGTTAAGTGAACGAGCAAGCCACTACGAGGAAAGGTTGCAGGATTTGTGGTGTTCCGAGGAGGGAAGCTTTATGAACAGGAGGTTGGATAATGGCGAATGGGTACGTAGGCATGCGCCGACCGCTTTCTATCCTCTGTTGGCTGGAGTGGCCACGTCAAGGCAGGCAGCGGAGTTGGTCGAAGGTTATCTGATGAATCCGGATCACTACCGGGGGGAGTGGATGATTCCTTCTGTCCCGCGCAGCGATCCGTCGTTCGAAGAACAACTCTATTGGCGTGGCCGTATCTGGCCGCCGATGAACTTTCTGGTTTATCTGGGGCTCCATCGCTATCGCTTGGACGAAGCCCGCAACGAACTGGTTGCGAAGTCGGTTGCCGCGTTGACCAAAAACTGGCGTGAGCACCGGACAGTGCCGGAGAACTTCTCGGCGATAGATGGGGGTGGGGGTGTTGGAGCTCACACGCATTCCCTCCTGACATGGGGCGGGTTGATGGGTTTTATGGCAATGATTGAAAATGGCTACCTTTCCGCTCCATTCACCTCTGAAAATGAAGGCGAGTAAAATGCGTACACGGTTTATATGCTTTTTCTTTTGGTTGGCTTTTGGTTTGAGTGCTCAAGGTTCCGCCAAGCCTGAAGTCATCACATATGGACACGATGGCGATGTTCCCTTGCCTTTTATGGTTGGAGGCTCGGATCTTGCTTTCACCGATTGGACTGGCAATGGCCTCAAGGACCTCTTGGTGTCGCCGAACGGAGAGTCCATTCTGTTGAGGCGCAACGTCGGTTCGGTTGAGAAACCCCGTTTCGCCAATGTATATGAAGAGGAATACGCCGTATTGAAGGATCCTCGGGTTGGACGGTTTTTTACGCTGATGCACGCTCCCGGGGTCGATGTGGGCGAGGGTCGTTTGCCGTCGATACTTTGCTTTGAAAAACATGCGGGTGTCGGGGAGATTGGATCCCGTAAATTAAAATTGAACCTGTTTGTTCCTCATGAGGAACAAGGAGAAATACGCTGGGATGTGATGCCGGCATATGGAACGCATGGTCAGCCGATTGAGGACTTCGCTGATGTTTGGATCAGCCCGACGGTGACCGTTGTGGACTGGACTGGGGATGGCAGGGAGGACTTGTTGGTTGGGGCTTGGCACCCAAGTATTGCCCAACCGAACGGTGCTTATACCTACGGCTACAATCATCCCGATGAGAGCTGGAATCCGTATGCTGGGAGACTTTACCTCATGAGGAATGTATCCACAGGCGATCGCTTGGTCTTCGAGGATCCGGTTCTGGTTCATGCGGACGGAAATGCCATTGCCACTTATGGATTTATATACCCACAAGTGGTGGATATAGATGGCGATGGCCGTTTTGACCTGTTGATTGGAGAGCAACGCCCAGGTTTGAGGTGGTACCGGAATGTGGGCACCAAAGGGGCTCCGGAATTTGAATTCGCCGGCTTGATCGCGGACGCTTGTGATCGACCGATCGAAAGTGTGCTTTCCCTGCGTGCCTGGTTTGAGGACTTGAGCGGTGATGGCCACCCGGAGATGATCACGGCTTCCTATTTCGCCTTTTCGATGGGCTTGTCGCGTTTTGATCAGTCGGTTCCAAAGGGGAGGGATCTTTCCCGAGGGTGGCGGGCGAATGGTATGCTGCCGATGGTTGGTTCGTCGGATACCCCGGTCACAGCTCAGGGCATCTGTACGATCGAGGTGACCGACTGGAACGGAAATGGCGTGCGGGATCTGTTGCTCGGTGCTGAACCTGGCACACCGATGGTGATGATCAACAGGGGGAGCAACCAGGATCCGGTTTGGGATGTGCCGCGCAGACTCCGGTTTGTGAACGGGGAACCGCTCGAGTATTATGGAATTGAGGTTGGGCGTGGATCGGTGTGGGGACCTATTGAGTTTTATCTCGAACGCACTTTACCAAGACTTGCGGATTGGGACGGCGATGGGACTGAAGACATGCTAACCGGGTCGATGGCTGGGCGCCTTCTCTGGTTGCCCGGTCGTCGTGTCGACGGTGAACTCCGCTTCGAACAGCCCCGGGTTTTTACAGTGGATGGACAACCTGTCGACGCGGCTCACCGAGTGCAACCCGTTGTAATGGACCTTAGCGGGAATGGGTATTTGGATATCGTCGCATTGGATGCGGCCAATGTTCTGACTCGCTGGGAAGGCCGGGGGGATTCTGAGCTTGGACCCGGACGTGCTTTTAAGGGACCGGATGGAGAACCGTTGAAACTCAATCCTTCCGAAGGTACAGTGGTCAGCGGGAGGCGAGGCCTGGCGATGGTCGACTGGGATGGGAATGGGACTTTGGATTTGATCACATACAACGCCTTCGGCCCCCGGGTATGGGGGGGCGAGGTGCGCCTGCATCCTGGCTGTCCGGATGATCCCCTGAAATTCGATGAACCGGTGAAGCTCTTTGACATCGTCTCCCATCACAACGGAGGCATTGCGTTGGTGGATTGGAACGAGGACGGCTATCTCGACATCCTAATCGGCGGCGATCACCACCATCTACCCGTGGGATCGGAACCCAGGGGCCAGTTTTTTATTATTTATGGCCGCGACCTGCCCATACCGCCGGCACGCCGTTGAACGGTCTCCTCTGGTTACCGGTTTGCGGGTATTGTCCATTGAGTGGAGGCCCACAATTTGAATAGCACATGCATCGTTATCCCAATCGATTTCTCGCCCACATGCGTTCCGCCGAAGTGGAGCACCTTTACAGCGTCGGCAACCACGCGACTACCCGTCATGTGGATTTTGTCTGCAATAGTGGGTTATTCGATACCCTCTGGTTCGATCTGGAACATTTCGATATTCCTGTCGAGCACCTGGCTGTATTGAACATGGTCGCGCGCTCCTATCCGGTTACTACTCTTGCGAGGCTGAAGGCCTCTGACTATCGGGTCGTGATGCAGGTTCTTGAGAGCGGTGTGGGCGGCATTATTTGCTCAATGGTTGAGTCTGCCGACGAAGCCCGTGAGAT
>JBJHBN010000442.1:0-3231 GCA_050485505.1 Opitutales bacterium
CACGGACCCCAGCGGCTTCCTGTTCAACAAGATAGCGGATTGGGTAGGCGACGTGTTCAGTGGAATTGGCGATGCCCTTGGGTCGATGTGGAAAACCATCCGACCGTATGTGGGGACGATAGTGACGGTTGTTCTGTCCGCATTCCCTGCGACGGCCCCCTTTGCCGGGCTCATAGGCGGAGCGGTCGGTGCGATAGCGAACGGAGCATCAGTCGGTGATTTCCTCATGGGCATGGGGATCGGAATGTTTTCCGGAGCCATCGCCCAGGACTGGGCTACGTCGATAGGTGGATATTTTAGCCTTGCCTCGGACCAGATAGGGCAGGCCATGATATCTGGAGCGGTGATCGGAGCCGTAAGTGGAGCAATGAGTGCGGCAGTCTATGGACAAAACCTGTGGAAAGGCATGCGCAACGGGGCCGCCTTAGGCAGCGCCACGGCTGCAATGGTGCATTTGGTGAAACCGGCACCGAAGGTTGAGCAAGAGAGTCGAGGGAGTGGACGGGCCCAAGGGAGGTCTGAACCTGACTGGGATGATTTTGAAGTTTTGACGAAACAGGAAGTGTTAAAGCCGCATTTACGTGAGTTGGGGCGGTTCACCCGGCTCCGCTCAATTGATGTGTCCATCACGGTAGGCGAAGGGGGTCTACAGTTCAGTGTTTTTGGCCATTGGGATCATTACATTGTTGTCGAGAACATCCATCGGCCATGGGCTGGCACAGTGGCAATCCTAGATTCATCGGGTTCCTTTACCGCCTTTGCCAGACCAGATGGAATTGGGGCCTTTGGCGCTAGTCTTTCGGGCTCGATGACCATTATTGACGGCCCATTAGCAAATGTCTCAGGTGACTCTATAGTTACTTTTGGTTCTTATGGGCCTATAGCTGGGGGAGTTGTCAGTGATCTAAGCGGGACCCCTGTCGGTAAAGTTATGGGAGTAGGTCTAGGCAGCAGGTACGGCGGTGGGCAGCTGAGGGTCAACACACAATTGACGAGCGGCGTTCGGCAAAATTATTCAGCCGGGCGCTACGAAGTGATTCCTTATTCAAAATGAAGTCGTTTTTTCAAATCACACTGCACACACTTTGCTTGGGCATAATCATTGTTTGTTCCTCAGTGATCTGTTCCGGGGAAGAAGTTGAGATGGTTCTGGTTCAAGGGGGTATTCTCTCCACTTCCAATGAGCTGGATGGGACTGAGGTTTCGACCTTCCACATCGGCCGTTATCCGGTTAAATGGCGAGAGTGGAAAAAGGTAAGGGACTGGGCGGTCGAAAACGGTTATGACCTAGGTGGTATCGGCGGTGGTTGTGCGGACGAACATCCGGCACAAAGGGTGAATTGGTTTGATGTGGTGAAGTGGTGCAACGCAATAAGCGAAAAGAACGGGCTGACGCCGGTGTATACCGTGGTTGGAGTGGTCTACAGAAGTGGTCAGCCAAACATCACCACGATATCGCAGGACCTCTCAGCAGGTGGTTATCGTTTGGCATTGGAATCCGAGTGGGAATTTGCTGCTCGGGGGGGCAACCTAAGCAAAGGTTTCACTTATGCTGGTAGTGATGACTGGGATGAGGTTGGGTGGTACTACGGCAACAGTATCGGATCTGCGTGCTTCTCTGGTCAGGGCAAGGGCACATGGCCGGTAGGGCAGAAAGCTGCGAATGAGTTGGGGTTGTATGATATGAGTGGTAACGTCAAGGAGTGGTGCTGGGATCCTGATGAAGCTTTCCCTTTAGACCGGCAAATCCGTGGTGGTTCGTGGTTTAATCTCGCAAGCTCCAGCACCGTCGCGGCTCGGACCCATTTACCCGCGAATGGGTATCCCTTCCGTTCGACTTCTATTGGCTTCCGCTTAGCCCGCAGCTGGACAAAATGAACCGGGGTCATCCGAGTTCCAGCTTTCCGGAATTTCACTATGAAATATAATCATAATCTAAAATACCTGATCTGCCTGTTCGCGTTGCTGCAGATTTCCTGTGAAGTTGATCCGCCGACGGGGGTGAGAGCGGATAACGATTTTAAAGTGGAAATGGTTCTGGTCCAAGGGGGTGTTCTATCAACCTCCAATGAGCTAAATGAGACCGAGATCTTGGATTTCTACATTGGCCGCTATGAAGTTACATGGCGAGAGTGGAGAGGTGTAAGGGACTGGGCGGTCAATAACGGTTATGATCTGGACGGTATCGGCTTTGGCTGTGGAGACGATCATCCGGTAGAGATGGTGCATTGGTTTGATGTGGTGAAGTGGTGCAACGCTTTGAGTGAAATGAAAGGGCTGACGCCGGTGTATTCCGTGCTTGGGGAAGTCTATAGAAGTGGTCAGCCAAGCATCACCGCGATCGAGCAGGGCCTCGCGGCAGACGGTTACCGTTTGCCATTGGAAGCTGAGTGGGAGTTTGCAGCCCGGGGAGGTAACCGAAGTAAAGGTTTTATCTTTTCTGGTAGTGATGATTTTGATGAGGTTGGATGGTACTACCACAACAGTAGCGGATCAGCATGTGCCTCCGGGCAGGGTAGAGGAACGTGGCCGGTGGGGCAGAAAGCTGCGAATGAGCTGGGGCTCTATGACATGAGCGGTAACGTTTTGGAGTGGTGCTGGGATCCTGATGAAACTTGGCCTTTAATGCGCCAAATCCGTGGCGGTTCCTGGCAAGGGCCTGCAAGGCCCGGCGCGGTCTGGTCTCGGGGCACATACACTGCGAATGTGCACTTCAGCCGTATGCCCACATTTGGTTTTCGCTTGGCGCGCAGCTCTGTTAAGTGAACTGGGAGCATTGACCCCTGAAAGAGTGCTTTAAAGCAAGTAAATTGAAGAGAAAATCCATAGTCATATCCTTAGTCATTGGGGCTGTAGCGATTTTCGCATGGGTCGCCTTGTTTGAGACTGGTAGGATTGGCCCGGTTGTTTTCGACCTTGAACAGGCCGGAATGCAATTGAGAGAAGATCCTGAATATTTTCGATCTCCTGAATGGTCTTTGAATAACCGTGTGGTCGTGCTGCCCTATGAGGGGCATTTGATTGGCAGGAGAGGTTCTTATTATGTGATTCTTGGCCTTGGGAAAGAAAATGCTGAGAATACAGTTCGTTATCACTATTGGATATTTAACGACGCCAATCCTGCTTCGCCTGAGGATGAGGGTTTTGAAAAGGGGTCAAACGTAGAATATAAACATTCACTCTCTTACCTCTCGAATCAAATTACTCACCCGCGATGGATGGCCCATATTC
>JBJHBN010000443.1:0-3226 GCA_050485505.1 Opitutales bacterium
GGTTAAGGTTATGGGCGGCGAAGATTGGGAGCTGTGGATGGAGGCATTGAATGCAGCCGGCCTCCTTGCGCCCGGCTGCACCTCGGTCGCCTACGATTACATCGGACCCGAAATCACTTGGCCGGTCTACACCAATGGCTCGATTGGTGCCGCCAAAAAACACCTGCGTGAAACCGCCAAACGCATAGACAGCCTTCTCAAAATCGAGCGCGGCCGGGCCTTCATTTCAGTTAACAAGGCCGTGGTCACCCAGGCCAGCAGCGCTATTCCGGTGGTGCCGCTGTACATTTCCATTCTGTTCAAGGTCATGAAGGAAGCTGGTCTGCATGAAGATTGCATTCAGCAGATTGACCGCCTGTTCCGCACCCAGCTGTTCAACGGCCAATCAGTCGATTTCGACGAAGAAGGCCGCGTGCGCATGGACGATTGGGAGATGAAACCCGAGATCCAACAGGCGGTCAAAGACCTGTGGCCAGAGGTGAAAACCGAAACCATCGACGAATTGACCGATTTCGAAGGCTACCAGCAGAACTTTCTGAAACTGTTCGGCTTCGGGCTACCTGGTGTCGATTACGAAGCGGACACCGAGATCGAGCGCGGCTTATAATGGGTCTTTTCGCTTGATTGTGCGAAAAAAGCGGCTTTATTGAGACAGCTTATCTCAAAAACAGCCAAGCCAGTAATTTTTATGGGTAAAAGTCTTTTCCACAAAGTCTGGGACGCTCACAGCGTTCGTCAGCTGCCAAACGGCCAGACTCAATTATTGATCGGAACGCACCTCATTCATGAGGTGACGAGCCCGCAAGCCTTTGGCATGCTCCGCGAAAAGGGCATTCCGGTGAAGTATCCTCACCGCACCTTCGCTACGGTCGACCATATCGTGCCAACGAATGAGCTGGCGGAGCCGTACAGCGATCCACTCGCGCAGGCGATGATCACGGAGCTGCGCAAAAACTGTGAAGAGTATGGCGTCAAATTCTTTGACACCACGACCGGCATGCAGGGCATCGTCCACATCGTCGGCCCCGAGCAGGGCATCACCCAGCCGGGCACCACAATTGCCTGCGGCGATTCCCACACTTCGACCCACGGTGCCTTCGGCGCCGTCGCCTTTGGCATCGGTACCAGCCAGGTGCGCGACGTGCTGGCGACCCAGACAATGGCGCTGAACCCGCTGAAAGTGCGGCGCATCAATGTCGACGGCAAACTCGCCCCTGGAGTGTATGCCAAGGACGTGATCCTGCACATCATCCGCACGCTCGGCGTGAATGGCGGAACTGGCTTTGCCTACGAATACGGCGGCGAAGTCTTCGACAATTTCACGATGGAAGAGCGTATGACCGTGTGCAACATGTCCATCGAGGGCGGTGCCCGCGTCGGCTATGTAAATCCGGATGAGACCACCATTGAATACCTGAAAGGCCGTCCTTACGCGCCCAAGGGCAAGGATTGGGACGCAGCGGTCGAGCGTTGGATGTCTTTCGCCTCGGATTCCGATTGTGACTACGACGATGTGGTCAATATCCGCGCAGAAGATATCGCACCCACCGTTACCTGGGGCATCAATCCTGGGCAGGCAGTTTTCATCGACCAAAGCGTGCCGAACAAGGAAGACGGCAAAACCGTCAGCGAACGGGCTTCGATCGCCGAAGCACTTGAACACATGCAGTTTGAGGGCGGAACGCCGATCAAAGGTGTCAAAGTAAATGTAGCCTTCCTCGGTTCCTGCACCAATGGCCGTCTGTCCGACCTGAAAGAAGTGGCCCAATACCTCAAGGGCCGCAAAGTACATCCGGATGTTCAGGCTATCTGTGTGCCGGGCTCCCAGGGGGTCTCGCGCATTGCAGAAGAGATGGGCATCGACCAGATTTTCAAGGATGCGGGTTTCGAATGGCGGGGTGCCGGCTGTTCGATGTGTCTGGCAATGAATCCGGACAAACTGGTTGGCGATCAACTCTGTGCCAGCTCCAGCAATCGCAATTTCAAAGGCCGCCAAGGCAGCATCACCGGACGGACAGTCTTGATGAGTCCGCTGATGGTGGCTGCTGCCGCGGTGACTGGGGAAATCTCGGATGCCCGTGAAGTTTTCGGAATTTTAGAACCTGCAACCGTATAATCGGTCATAACGCATATGTCTTTAAAAGAAATCTCCAAAGTCACCGGTCGTGCTGTGCACGTCCCGGGCGACGATATCGACACCGACCGCATCATCCCGGCGCGCTTCATGAAGTGCGTTACCTTTGACGGTCTCGGCGAATACATGTTTTACGACGTGCGCAAGGATGCCAACGGTAACGACCGCAAGCACCCCTTGAACGATCCCCGCTACGAAGGTGCGAACATTCTCATCAGCGGCAACAACTTTGGTTGCGGCAGCTCGCGTGAGCACGCACCTCAGGCGATCTATCGCGCGGGTTTCCGCGGCGTCATTGCAGAGGGTTTTGCCGAAATTTTCTTCGGCAATTCCACTCAGTTGGGCATGCCTTGTGTGACCGCGAAAGGTGAGGATATCGAAAAACTCGTGGCGGCTATTGAAGCAGAGCCGAACACGGAAGTGACAATTGACCTCGAAGCGAAAAAGGTGCGTTTTGGCATCGCTGCGATCGACTGCGAAATCCGCGAGGGCGCCCGCTCCGTTTTGCTGAATGGACACTGGGATCCGCTGCAGGACCTACTAGCCAGTGAAGAGCAGGTCGAAGCGGTTGCCGGGTCGCTGGCCTACATGGCCGAGAAATAAGGAGTGGAGATGAACGACCTGTTGGCCAACGCTGGAATCTTCGCCTGGCCACTCGGCCTGTGTTCCGTATTAGCGGTTTTTATTATTCTCGAGCGCTTGTTCGCGCTGCGCAAGAACCGCGTATTGCCGGACGACATGGAAGAGGACTTTGTCCGCGGAGAGATTCCGCAAGTCGGTGAGGAACAATCCGTCGCGGGTCGTATCATTCAGTTCTACCAGAACCCGAATCACGATTCGGAGCAATTGAAGGCATTCACGCGCCTGCAAATTACTGGCATGGAACGCGGACTCTTCATCCTTGAGATTGTCGTCAGTGCAGCGCCTTTGCTGGGTTTGCTGGGGACGGTCACCGGCTTGGTGAAGGTGTTCGCACAGATTTCTCCGGAAACAGGCCTGCCGGACCCATCGGCTTTTGTCGAAGGTGTGGCGATGGCTTTGACCACGACCGTGATCGGCCTGTCCATTGCGATTCCAGCATTAGCCTTTGAC
>JBJHBN010000444.1:0-3226 GCA_050485505.1 Opitutales bacterium
CTCGGAAGGCTGCGAGCCGGATATGTGAGCCAGTGTTCCGAGCGCAATCGGTTCGATCCAGCCGTTTGCCGGTGTCATTATAACCGCGTGTTCCACAAGATTCTGTAGTTCCCTGACGTTTCCCGGCCAGCTGTGCTGAATCAATGCATTCATGGCTTCCGGAGTGCAGCCTTTTATTGGGATACCGTGTTTGCGGCTGAAGTCCTTAAGAAACTTCTGGGCGAGCAAGGGGATATCTTCCCGGCGCTCACGGAGGGGCGGAGACTGTAGAGGAAAGACATTCAAGCGGTAGTAAAGGTCGCGCCTGAATTCGCCCTTTTCGACCGAGCCCAGTAGGTTGCGATTGGTCGTGGCGATGACGCGCACATCCGTCTGAATGGTTGAGCTGCCGCCCACTCGTTCGAACTCCTTTTCCTGAAGAACCCGTAGGAGTTTTGCCTGAAGTGGTAGTGAGATTTCACTGATCTCGTCGAGCAAAAGTGTGCCGCCATGTGCGAGCTCAAAGCGCCCCTTGCGGCGTTGTAGGGCACCGGTAAAGGCGCCTTTTTCATGGCCGAAAAACTCACTTTCAATCAGAGTCTCAGAGACTGCGGCACAGTTGACTTTAATGTAGGGCTGGTCAGAGCGTTGGCTAAGGCGGTAAATCTCGTGAGAAATGAGTTCTTTGCCTGTACCGGTTTCGCCTTGAATCAAAACGGTGGCATCGGTTTTCGCCACTCGGCCAATCAGCTCATTGAGCCGTTTCATGGCCGTGGATTCGCCGAGCAACTGGGTCGCAGAGTCTTCGCCTGAAGCGTAGTATTGGTTGACCTCGATCAGTTGCTCGTAGCGTTCTGCCTTGTCCAGTATGACCTCTACCTCGTTGATGGACAGAGGTTTTGTGACGTAGTCGAAAGCCCCGATGCGCATGCATTCCACCGCATTCTCCACGCTCCCATGCCCGGTCATCATAACGATGATTGGGGCATTCTTTCCCTTTACATATTGTCTGAGGAAGTCTGTGCCCTCTCCGTCGGGCAGCCGAAGGTCGCAAAATATCAGATCATACTGACCATTGCTCATGCGCTCACTGGCCTGAGCCAGAGAAGCTGCTGACTGTACTCGGTAACGCCGCTTGCGCAGGATTTCTTCCAGGTGCTTGCGGACAATCATTTCGTCGTCCAAAATAAGGATACTGTCAAAACCCATGGCTGGTTGTTTGGAGGTTAAGGGGGATAGTCCTTATTGAGGGGAAATTTTTGCCGATATGCAACAGTGGAATGAGTGATCAGCTGGCTTCGATTTGCCACTGCTCTGCCCAGATGGCCAGATTGAGCCATAGCCAGGTGGCGATTCCGGTAGCAGCGAGGCTTTCGGGAGGGGTTCTCAGAATGTCCCGAAGCAGTCGACTTTGCCGGAGGGTTGTGCGGACCTCGCTGCTCCATTCCTGGCGCATGGATTGTTCAAAGGGTGTAGGGAAACTGAATTTGCGGCGCTCGAGAATGGACTGGGGGACTTCCCGGGCGAAGGCTTCGCGGAGAATGCGTTTGCTTTGGATTTGGTTGTTTGGATACCAGTCGAAGACGGTGCTGAGTTCAGTCTCGGCTTTTGGGTCGAGGCGGATCTTCCAGTGACAGGGGAGATGAAATGCCCATTCGACGAGCTGGTGGTCCGTGAATGGAACCCGTGCCTCCACCGATTCGGCCATGGTCGACGCATCGACGCGCTCCAGCAAGCCCTCAAGGTTGATTCGGGTGTGGAGATGGAGGTATGCTTCTGTTGTGGAGCAGGCGGAAAATTCGGCCAAGCTGTCGTCGTAGTAAGTCCGCACAGCAGCCTCGCCCTGCCAGATTGTTTGAAACTCCGGACTCAGCCACTGATCGCGCTGATGTCTCCGAGTCCAGCTGTTGAGCAAGAGGTAGTGGTCTGCCCGGGAACGAAAACGGGACTGGCCATAGGCGGATGCGAGCCGGGTGTGGTGGGGATCTGAGGTGTCCAGATTGAGTGCCCGGTCGTAGTCCAGAGCACCCGCCTGGGGCAGAGCATAGCCGCCGAATATTTCGTCGGCACCTTCGCCAGTGAGTGCTACTTTGCCTCGTTTCGCGAATGCGTTGGCAAGCTTGCGGATGGCCATTTCGTTCGGCGTGGAAAGGGGTAGGCCTTTCCATTCAATCTGTGCGGCCAGATCGCCCCATGCATCGC
Organism: Opitutales bacterium; assembly: GCA_050485505.1. Lineage (GTDB taxonomy): Bacteria > Verrucomicrobiota > Verrucomicrobiia > Opitutales > Oceanipulchritudinaceae > JAFIGG01. The sequence continues at coordinate 2,182 of JBJHBN010000444.1, forward strand.
TCCTGCCGAGCGAGATGATGGAGGTGTCGATGCCGCTACCTTCAGTCAGATCGCGCACCCAGGGCCATTCATTGAAACCTTCGTTTTCATAGCCGACATTGAAAGCGAACAAGCGGGAACGTTCGCTCTTTGGGATCGAATTGGCTATGATTGCCGAATCGAGACCGCCGCTTATAAAAGCCCCCACAGGCACATCGCTGATCATCTGTGATCTGACTGATGTCAGGATTTTTTCATGACAATCCTGGCTGGCTGATTTCCATACCATTGCGTGCTTTTCGTCCTCAGTAACGACGGGTGTCCGCCAGTAGCGGTGGCTTTTGGGTGATTTATCGGTTGCGTCCAGCTGCAGAACTTCTCCGGGCCGCAGGCAGTGAATACCTCGAATAAGGGTGCGCCCATCCAAATGATTTCGTCCTGTTGTCAGGTAATGCTGCAGCGCTATACCATCGAGCTTTCGAGGCCAACGCGCGAGGTCGAGCAAGGCGGGCACAGTGGAGGCAAAGTTGAGTATTCCATTCTGGAAGCAGTAATAGAGGGGCTTTACTCCTAGCGGATCCCTAACCAGTGTTATCCGGTGCTGGTCGGGCTGGTACCAAGCAAAGGCAAACATACCGGAGAGCTTGGGCAAGGCGTCTAGTCCCTGTTGCGCAAGCAGTGCGCTCAGCACTGCCGTATCGCCGCTGGATGCTAGATCGCAGCCATTGAGTTGCTCCTTGTGAAGGTTGCGGAAATTGTAGATTTCACCATTGTAGCTGAGCACTTGGCCGCGGTCGGTCTCAATCCATGGCTGTGGCGCATTACTTGGGTCCAGTATTGCGAGGCGACGGTGTCCGAGTTGGATTCCCGCTGCGCAATGACTACCTCCGCCATCCGGTCCACGTGGCCGCAGGCGCGTCAGCGCCTGATCGAGTCGACTGCGGTCGAGAGGCCGCTGGCGGTCAATGGAGAAACTGCCTGCAATGCCGCACATCGCCCGTTCCTTAATCGTAGCAGTCGTGTTCGCTCGTGCCCTGAGGCGTCCTTAGCTGCAGAAGTCCTGTGC
>JBJHBN010000445.1:0-3224 GCA_050485505.1 Opitutales bacterium
GCCTCAGCCTCTTTTTTGGCCTCGTGGTCAGCGGCGTGGGGGTTCTGATCTTCTTCTATGCGAGTCAGTATCTCGACGATCACTACGCGCACCATGACCGATTTTATGCCTACCTGCTACTGTTCATGGCAGCCATGCTCGGAACGGTCTTCAGCGGCAACCTGCTGTTGATGTTTGCCTGGTGGGAGCTGACCGGTATCGCCTCCTTCTTCCTCATCGGATTCCTTCACAACAAAGCGGAATCGCGGGCTGGTGCCCGCATGGCCTTTATGGTCACCGTGAGTACCGGTCTTCTGCTACTCGCTGGCATCATGCTGGTCTCGGAAGTCACCGGCACATTCAATCTGAACGAGATCCTCAGCCAGCCTATCGACTCGAGCAACTCCCTCTGGGTTGCGGCCTTTGTGCTGATAGCAATCGGTGGTTTTGGTAAATCAGCCCAATTCCCCTTCTACTTCTGGTTGCCGAATGCGATGGCAGCTCCAACACCCGTCTCGGCCTACCTGCACAGTGCAACGATGGTGAAGCTCGGTGTGTTCCTCACCGCACGCATCTACCCGATGTTCAGCGAGGTGGAACTGTGGACACCGGTGCTGACCTCGGTCGGACTCACAACCTTCATCATCGCCTCGGTATTCGCTCTGATCTCGCACAAACTGAAAGCCATTCTGGCCTACTCGACGGTCGCCGCCCTTGCTTTCCTGATCGCTTTTTACGGCATGGCCCCGGCCGCCGGAGTGCAGTGGGACCTGATGCACATCCAGAACCACGTCTTCTACAAAGGCTGCCTGTTCATGGTGGTCGGCATTGTCACCCACTGCACCGGCATGACCGACATCCGTCAGCTCGGAGGACTGCGTAAGCGCATGCCCCTGCTGGCGACCATCACCGCCATCTCAGCGGCCTCTATGGCCGGTGTCATCGTCACCTTCGGTTTCCTCAGCAAGGACTACGCCCTCGCCGAGAAGATCGACTACATGACCGAATACGGTAGCTTCATGCCCGCCATGCCGATCGTGCTGTTCATCCTCGGCTCGGTTCTGAAGGTCGCTTTTTCGCTGCGCCTGTTCTGGCACATCTTCATGGGTGAGGAGCCCGAAGCAGTGGGCAAACACTTCCATGCGCCCTCCTTCGGGGTTCAGTTGTCCCCCCTCATCCTGGCGGTCGCCACGGTCTTTTTCGGACTGTTCCCCTCACTTCTGCAGGGCTTCTACGAAAAGCTCGCGGTTCCAGGGTTGCACGCAGAGCTGGCGCCCAACTCACTCTACCTCTGGCACGGCTTTGACAACATTGCTTTCCAGCTCAGTGTGGCCATCCTCGTCGTAGGCGTCCTGCTCTATATCCTCCTGGACCGCTTCACCGGCTGGCGCTGGGAAGGCATCCCGAAGGCCATCCGCCTGGACGATGCATTCGAATGGGGCGTCGCCCGTATTCCGAAGTTCGGCAACCTCGTCAATCAGTCCATCCGCGCCGACACCGCCACCGCCTACATTCCGATTATCGCCGCAGCCTTCATTGCCGTGTTTGGAGCCTACGTCCTCTACAATCCTGAGATTCTCGGGATCTTGGCCGGGAAATGGAGCATCCCCTTACACGAGGCCGAAGTAATCGCCCTCATGACCGCGACATTGATCATGATCGCAGCCCAGGGGATTCTGGTGGCCAGCCGTTGGACGACACAACTGATTTTCACCAGTATCGTGGGCTTCCTGATCACTTTCTATTTCGTATTGTTCCGCGCCCCGGATCTTGCGATGACGCAGATTCTTATCGAGTCTGCGACCCTCATCATGGTCCTTTTGCTGCTGGCCCGCTTCCCACGCCGAGCTCAGGCTGGTGAGGTAACAGGCAAGGCCCAGGCCCTGCTGAAGACCAGCAACTCGGTCATCGCGATTGGCGTCGGCGTGATTGTCGGATCCCTGACTCTGATCTTCGGTATGGCTCCCTCTGAGCCAATCGGCCCCTGGTACATCGAGAATACACTTGAAAAAGCCTACGGCACCAACGCGGTGAATACCATTCTGGTTGATTTCCGTGCCTTGGATACCCTGCTGGAGGTCGGTGTACTCCTAATTGCCGGGCTTGGGATTCTCGCCCTGCTCATGCGCCGCAAGCGCACCCCTGCTGAAATGCGCGAAGGCGCACACGGTCAAGGTGGCCTCGGCATCGACCCTGAACCCAAACGCTAAGGAGCTCCGATCATGCCAATGCAATCCACAGATTCTCCGATTTTCAAAAGCATCGCGGTGGTGATGTTTTTCATCGTCAACCTGTTTGCGCTGTACCTGCTTTTCCGGGGCCACAACTTGCCCGGCGGCGGTTTCATCGCCGGCGTGGCAACCTCTGTCGCCGTCATCCTCTTAAGTTTCGGCATGGGCCTCGAGGCCACACAGAAGATTCTTCGCAGCGATCCGATTCGCATCGCCGCCTGGGGTTTCCTCATCGCTACCCTCAGCGGCGTATTGCCAATGTTTTTCGGCCTGCCTTTTCTGACAACATTCAACTACAAGGCCTACGGGCTGCCTGTCATCGGTGACTTCTACATTGGCACACCACTCAGCTTTGATATCGGAGTCTACATGGTTGTCGTCGGCGTGATCACCAAGGTGGTTTTTGTTATCGCCGAATCCACCAGCCAGGAACACCGACTCGTTCGCTTGGCCGAATCCGGCTACTGTGCCCGGAGTGAAGAGCCAATTGAGGAAGATCCACTGAAAAAATCCGAAGAGGTACCCATCCATCCAGACAAATGATCCTGCTCACCGCTATTCTTGTGGGCGTGCTGTTCGCCCAATCCACCTACTTAATCCTGCAACGCAGCTTTGTGCGGATTCTGTTCGGGATCATCCTGCTTGCCAATGCCGCCAATCTCGCGGTGCTTGCCATGTCCGGCGACCCGAACGGCAAAGGCGTTCCCATCGCTGACGGCCGCACGGCTCTGTCGGCGGATCCCCTGCCACAGGCACTGATCTTAACCGCCATTGTCATCGGCTTCGGTGTGGCCGCGTATTTCATTGCCCTGCTTTACCGCACTTTCCTCGACTGGAAAACCACCGACGCAGGCGAGCTGTTTGCTAAATCCACCACGGAAGATTCCAACTCTGAATCCTGATGATTATCATCCTGCCCGTTCTGATTCCCTTGCTGACCGCACTCTGTGGTCTGCTGGTACAAAAATCTTCGATAGGAAGACGCTGGTTCTTTGGCTTCTCCGCTTGGGTCCA
>JBJHBN010000446.1:0-3223 GCA_050485505.1 Opitutales bacterium
GATCAGCCACGCCCAATGCTCCGCATTCGGCCTAAAGGCCGGGCTCCAACGACCTTCCGAATCATCTGTTTCGGACCGAAACGACATCCCAGGGACGATGAACGGCCGGTTCGGCGAACCGGACTCTACCTCACCCACCGCGCAGCGCAACGAAGCCGGGCCGTTGGAGCACGAGCTTTAGCTTGAAACCGCGACTCCAGCCTACGAATCAGCCACGCCCGATGCCCGGCATTCGGCCTAAAGGCCGGGCTCCAACGACCTTCCGATTCATCTGTTTCGGACCGAAACGACATCCCAGGGACGATGAACGGCCGGTTCGGCGAACCGGACCCTACTTTGCCCACAGCGCAGCGCAGCGAAGCCGGGCCGTTGGAGCACGAGCTTTAGCTTGAAGCCGCGACTCCAGCCTACGAATCGGCCACGCTTTCAATTATCCCCTTCCACCATTTCACTGATTTTTTTCTTTGCGGTTTCGGCTTTGCTGGGGTCAGACTCCTGAGACACTATGCAAACTATTGCCGATTTAAAAAACGAACCGCGCGACCAGAAGGTCAGCTTTGAGGCGGTCCTGATTCTGCGTAAGGCCAGTATTCGCCGGGCGCGCAACGACTCTGAATTCCTGATGGTCGAGTTGGGCGACAAGACCGGCATTTTCCATGTCGTTTGCTTCGAAAACTCCTCAAATTTTCAATTTTTCCAGAATCTGGACGAAGGCACGGTGGTTCGTGTGCAAGGCACCACTGGATACTACCAGAACCGATTTTCCCCCAATCTGTCCTTCGTTGAGAAACTGCCGCAGGAACAATTGGGACATTACCTTGAGCGCCTGATCGAAACAGCGCCCAGTCCCCTCGACGATTTGTGGAAGGAATTCAATGGCTTCACCGATGCGATTGAGCACCCGGAGCTCAGGGCAACGGTCAAGGAAGCCATTGGCGAACTTGAAGAATCCTTCCGCACCGGCCCAGCCGCTGTTTCCATGCACCATGCTTACCGTGGTGGCTTGATTGAACACAGTGTGCGCATGGCCCGTGCGACCAAGGCTCTGCTACCTCTGTATCCCGAAGTCAATGCGGATATGGCAATGGCTGGTGTGCTCGTGCACGACCTCGGCAAGTGCTTGGAATACTCGCAGGACATGGCCACCCGCCGCACTCCGCTCGGCATCATGCAGGGGCACGTGGTTCTCGGCTACCGGCAGGTTCGCAGGGCGGCCATCAAGGCCAAACTCGACCCGGAGAGGCAGGAACGCCTCGAGCACATTGTGCTCAGCCACCAAGGCGAACTCGAATGGGGCGCTGCCGCCAAAGCGGCCACCCCTGAAGCCGTTTTTGTCAGCATGGTCGACAACCTCGACGCCAAGATGGGCATGGTGCAGTATGCCCTGCGCACGACCCCCAGCTCGGAGGTAATGTCCGAATACGTCGCCGGACTTGGGGCACCAGTACTGACAAAAGCACTGGACTGAAGCTTTCCGGAAATATTTTGCAATCGCACTTGCTGCGGCGGTCGCTTTTCGTACGCTGTGAATCGTTATCATGGAAACGCTCGCGACACCGATCATTATACCCGATCTCTGGCAGCAGCGAGCAATTCAAGCGCTCCAGGAAGGCAAGGATGTCATTGTATCTGCACCGACTGGAGCGGGTAAAACCTATATTTTTGAGCGTTTGATCGAGGCCGGCTTTGCCGGTCGCGCTGTTTATACGGTCCCCACACGGGCCCTCGCAAATGACAAACGCATGGAGTGGATGCACAAACGCTGGGATGTTGGACTACAGACCGGCGACCGCTCCGAGAACCTCGGCGCGCCAGTGATTGTCGCGACTCTGGAAACCCAGCGGCATCGACTCCTGCGCGGCAGCGGACCCGATCTCTTGGTAATCGATGAGTACCAGATGATCGGTGACCCCGACCGGGGTATGCACTACGAGCTGGCTATCGCTTCTGCACCCCCGGACACGCAGCTCCTGCTGCTCAGCGGTTCTGTCAAGAATCCACAGTCCGTCGCCGGCTGGCTCGGACGCCTCGGTCGCGATGCAACCTGCATCCATCATACTGACCGACCCGTGCCATTGGAGGAAGTCCACGTCGACGCCCTCCCGGACCGGGTTCCCGGTTCCGTACAGGGCTTTTGGCCGCGGGTCGTTGCCCGCGCGTTGCGGTCCGAAATGGCCCCCCTCATCACCTTCACCCCACAGCGCAAAGCGGCCGAGGACCTAGCCTTTCAACTGGCACGCATGCTGCCGGAGGAAGACCCCTTGATTCTGACTCCGGAACAGCAGCGACTCGCCGGCACCGCACTCGGCCGCCTGCTCAAAGCCCGCATCGCCTACCACCACAGTGGCCTCGATTACCGACAGCGGGCCGGCTTGGTCGAGCCGCTGGCAAAAGCCGGACAACTCCGCGTGGTAGTCGCGACCATGGGTCTGGCATCCGGCATCAATTTTTCCATGCGCAGCGTGCTGGTCACTGGCCGCGAATACCGGGTGGCCGACCACAACCGTCTGGTCCGCCCGGACGAGTTGCTGCAGATGTTTGGCCGCGCCGGACGGCGCGGGCTGGACCGCATTGGCTACGTGCTGGTGGCGCCCGGGAAACCGCGTCTGATGGAAGCGCGCCCATTGCACCTGCGGCGACACAACCAGACTGACTGGCCGAGTCTCATCTCGGTGATGCAACACGCGATTGAGGCCGGACACGACCCCGTGCCTGCTGCCCAAAATCTCTCTGCCCGACTTTTTCACGACGAACGCATTCCGCTCGGCTTGAATGATTTTCGTCAAAACGGTGCGCCCACCAAAGTTCTCGACCAAGGCCCTGTGGTGCGCCAGAAAGTCGTCGAGTTCCAGAACCCCGACGGCGACTGGGAACGCCGCCGCGCAGCCCGCCGTTATCCGCTGGACCAAACCTGGATCCACGTAAAAGAGCGTTGGGTGCCCGCCTTGTCACACCCGGATCTGCTCGCAAATCTTGAGCACGGTTCTCTTTGCCGCCTGAGCGAAAGCGGTGAACTGAAAATCAAATACGGTCGTGAATTGCCCGTTGCGCGCATGGGGCGAACCGAGAAGGAAGGCGAGCTGGTCCTCACACGCCCCTTGTTGCGTCTGCTTCAATCCGAGGATTCAAAAAACAAACGCTTGCATCGCTACGGTTGGACTCTCGACCGGGTCGAGCGGCAGATTTTCCCTAAACTTCCAAGCCTCACCCAAGGTGGAGAACC
>JBJHBN010000447.1:0-3223 GCA_050485505.1 Opitutales bacterium
CGTCGCAGCTACAACCATCGCACTTACGACCGCAGCCCGTAGCCGCGATCGCCCCGAGCGCGGAATCCAATCCAACGCACTTTCCCCCATTGCCGCGCCGTGCGCCGGGGGCCGTCGCAGCTATCTAGTTGAACTTCCCGATCACATAGGTGCGATCGCCGTATTCTGAGCAAATCTGATTTGCCACAGGCCATCTTCATTAGGTGCCATCACGAAGGTCATGCGAGTGCGGAGAACATCGGGTTCGGTGGGCAGCACGCCTTCTGGAAACTCTTCGATGCCGATTACGGACAAGGCAGTTTCAACGACCGCGATGCCGGGAGCGGCATGGTCAATGTCGATGACCTCCACTTGCAAGGTTGAACCAGACAAAGTGCCATCGAAAACTTCCTGATGGCGCTCAATGTTCTCAACGCGTCCATCGAGGCGGGAACCATACATATTGATGACAACGGCATCGCTTGCGTAGTCGGCACCCCAGGCGTTGCCATCGCCTTCATTCCAAGCCTCAACCTTATTCTCGAAGATCGAGCGGATCGCATCGGTGGCACCCATGGGCTCAACGTCGTAGGCCTGCGCTGGAAGGACCAAAGCGCCCATCAAGGCAAAAAGAGCTGGAATTCGAATAGCTTTAGATAACTGCTTCATGCTGGAACTATATGCGGAATCTCCAGGGATTCAAAAAATCACCCAAAAAAGAGGGCAACCCAAGCCCGGGTTGCCCTCCTGATTTGGACTGAACAATAACCCAATCAGAACGAGTAACGCGCACCAACGGCAACAGTCCGGCTGAATATCGAAGACCCGAAGTTGTGGGTCTCCGGATACTCGTAGTAGCTCTGGAATATCTCGTTGGTCAGATTGGTGGCATCCAGCGTCAAGGTGAGGTTTCGGTTCACGTTGTAGCTGAGCGACAGGTCCAAACTGCGCTCAGGTTTGTTGTAGATGCCCAATGGATTCGCAAACGATGCGGCTTCATAATTATTCAGGAAGTCTTCACGCCAAACATAGGACAAACGGGCGCTGAAGCGGGGATTCTCGTAAGCCAGAACCACACTGTATGATGAGTCCGACACACCGAAGAAGGGTGTAGTATCTGTTCCGACCACCTCACCGGCCGGGTTGGTAATGGGAATGTCCTGAATCGAATCCAGAATTGTGTAGCTAGCCTGAACCCCAAAACCACGGAGCAGCTCAGGGAAGAATACGACGCCTAACTCAATGCCTTCCAACTTGCCATTGGAAGCATTGTCTGGAGCACTCAAAATATAGTCGTAATCCTCATACGTTATCCGTCGACGGAAATCGACAACCAGACCATCGATATCCCGACGGAACAGCGTGCCATAAAGCGCGCTCGATTCCATGAAATACCACTCCAGCGAAAGGTCGTAATTCTTCGACTCGGTTGGTGCCAGATCAGGATTCCCACCCGAAGCCGTGCCATAACCTATGTCTGTCACGTCTTCAGTGTAAATGATGTTAGGATTCAGTGCAGCGAACCCGGGCCGCCGCAAGGTTTGGCCATAGGCGAAACGCAGACGAAGATCCGGCATCAGCTCGTAGCGAATCGTAAAGCTCGGCAGCACTTTGGAAGTATGGGCCGTAGCAGAAGATTCAACCAATGTATTCAGATCGGTAAAGTCCATGTCCGTCACCACCGATACATAACGCAGTCCCAGTTGGCCATCCAGCACACGGCCACCGATTTCGGTACGATAGTTGCCCGAAACAAATGCCGCAGTGGTCTTTTCATCGACGCTGAAGTTGTCGACAATTCTCAGGTCGTTGCCAACCGCAAGGTTCGGAGCGACGGTGTTGCGGTAGATATTTCGGACTTCATCCTGATTGTTGTAGATGTAGTAACCATTTGAAGCCGTCCAAGTCGTGGGCACATCGGAACGTCCATCAAAAAAGCCGCGGTTGACGTGGGCCAATTCCGGAAAATTCGATAATGGCTGACCAAGAACCGGCGCATCCTGGGTACGCTGACCACTGGTGGCATTGCGCGCATCGTAACGGACACCGAAATTCAATGTACGGAGGATCTCCCAATTGGTATTGTAATCGGCTTCAATTTCCAGCGTATAAGCATCGCCCTTATCCCGGAAAGCATTGTCATAGAGTTGAGCCACAGTCCAGCGGCTCATGTCATTCAAATCACTCTCGTCATTCGCAGTATTCGGATCATTCAGGAACTGAAAAGCAGGAAGGCCACCACCGGAATTGAAGTCGACGGCAATGCCGTAATGAACCTGTTCAAAGCGTTGGGCGAAGAAAGTTTCGTTGTATTCACTGTGCTGATAGTAGGCGTCCGCACGTAAAGTCAGGTCAGAAGTCAATTCCCAGCGACCGCCTAAAGCGTAGAGAAAACTGTCCGTCTTGCCAACAACCAGGTCTCCACTGGTGAAGCCATAGGGGAAGCCCACAAAGGAACGTGACTTGACAACATTGGTCCCTGGGAAAAGCTCAATATTCTGCTCAGGATTGTCGCCCAATGCACCCCACCAGTCCGCGAAGGAGAACAGGAGCGAATTGAACGATTCGTTGCGATAGCCGTTGTAAAACATTTCAAAGGTGTATTCCGATGTTCGATTGGGCGCATACTGCAGTGACACACTGGCAGCAGGACGCTCACGGTAACCGGTAAGGTCGCTGGCAAAAATTGCGTCGCGGGACAATACGTAGGGCACTGGCTGCCCGTCCATCTGAAGGGTTGAACCAGCTTCAAAGGGAAGACCTGCCTCAAGCCCGGGCTGCCAGATGAGATTCCCATCCCGGCCTTCCGGAAAACGCCCATCGTCCGGCCAGATCCGTTCATAAGGCGTCAACGGTGCCGGTGGATTGGCGCCCGCGAACGGTACCATCGCTCCAGCCGTCACACTCTGATCCCGGTAATTCGTTTCCGCATAAGACACGTTGACCAAGGCACCCCACTCGGCGCCGTTGTTGAGTGTCCCGCGCGTGCTGTAAAGTGCGCTAACATTCGGGTCGAAGCTGCTTGATTGATCTTGATAAATACCACGGACGGCAACGTTGATCCGGTTCCCGTCAAAATCGAAGGGTCGGTGCGTATGGATATTGATCACACCGGCAATCCCGGTTTCAATATGACTAGCCGAACGAGTCTTATAGACGTCAACACCCCGCAACAAACTCGCCGGAATATCGGCCAATGCAACCGAACGCCCGGCCGCAGTGAAGATATTACGGCCATTGATCG
>JBJHBN010000448.1:0-3218 GCA_050485505.1 Opitutales bacterium
CTCGAAGCTCACAATCCAGCTGATTATGCTGGCCTTGCAGTTGTGAATGGTGCAGGGCGCTACATTCGCGTTGACCACCTGGAAGTCCACGGTGGTATCCGTGGATTGCTGGGCATTGAAGGCAGCAGCGATGTGCGTGTTGCCAATGTGCACATCGAAGGCACAGCTGAACAAGGCATCCTTATTCAAGACAGCCATGAGTTTTACGTTGGCGGTGGTTTGGTCCTGAACAGCGGAGCCGAAGGCATTCTGTTGGAGTCCACTGATGCTGCAAGCTACGGCGCCACTCAATACAATGAAATTGAGTATGTTGTAGTGACCGACGACAGCGGTGCACCAACCCAGACCTACGGTATTCGCGAGTCGGGTAGCGATGTCGATAACAACCTCTACTTCCGCAACGACCTGCGCAATGCAGGGACGGTTGCTGATATTGAGCTTGTTGGTGACAATTCGGTTTCCGCTCAGAATACGTTGACCGGTGGTGAAGAGCCTGGACAGTATGATGCCGAAGTTTTTGTCTTCGAAGGCAACTGGGTAGCCATGAATGATCGCGATTTTGTGTATTCGGGCAGCAGTTATTTTGAAGCCGTTCAGGCAGCAGTCGATAGCTTGACCGCGGATCGTGGCAGCAAAGAGTCTGTTGTCGTCTGGGATCCTGCTACCGTCGGGCCTGTCCCGGCTGGTGATGTGTATGCCGGTATCTACGTCCCGAGTTACACCATATTGGATGTGCGTGGCACGATCACTGCAGAAGATGACAATGGAATGATTGTTCCGGTCATTGTCGATGAAGTGACCAACGTGGAAATCCATAATCTCCATGTGGAAGGTACTGCACGGCATGGTGTCTGGGTTCGCAGCTCCACGGATGTGGATTTTGAGAACGTCGAAATCAATATCGATCAAATCGAAGAAGAGGAATTGGTTCACATTCCACCATTTGCGGTCTTTACGACAGCATTGGGAAATGGCGCCGATACCTACCTTTCGAACGATTCGCAGGGTGGTCAGGGCCCAACTGCCGCCCATGGGAATGCAGGGAGTATAACTCATCGCAACTATGAAGGCGTGCGCCTGAAACTGCCTCTGTTGCGATTCGATATCTCCGATTATGAAGGGGTGGATTTCAGTGACGCGACGATCTCACTGGATGTCCGCTGGACCGCTAACCGCGGTCGCGACTGGACGGTCTACGGCCTGATCGACGAAAGTCTCGATGATTGGGATGAGGGTTCAACCAGTTATGCCAATTTTGGTGGTGTCGAAGATGCCGATCTTGGCTATTTTGAACTGGCTGACGGCAAATGGGAGAACTTGGGTTTCATCCATGTTGGCAGTGCTACACCCGAAATCTACACTTCGAATCCCTCGGATCTTGACTTGGAAGGTTTCCTCTCCGGCAGTACCAACGGTCTGGTAACCCTGTTGTTCGTCAAAGGGCACGATACCACTGCCGATTATTCTTTCGTTTCGAAAGAAGGTGACGGAATGGCGCCCACGATGACTCTGCTTAATGCCATTCCGGCAGATTGGGCGCCTGGGGAAATCGGCCAAGCCATCCTTGTTGACAATTTCTGGGGACCACGTTCCGGAGACGTGCGTCTTAGCAATGTCACTGTTGGTGGTTCAGCCTACCAAGGAATTGCTCTGCACCATGTTGACTCCTTCGACATTGAAGGCATGGAGGTTTCAGGTCATTCTGACTCTGCCATCTTTGCTTATGACAGCCACGATGGTTACATCGAAGGGCTGGTTGCCAGCGGCGGACTGCACGGCGTCGAGATCGTTGACAGCACAGAGATTGTTGTGCTGGGAGCCGATATCGAAGGCACGGAAGCCGAAGGTATTCTTATTGAGGATTCACAGGAGGTTCTTGTTCATGCCAGCGAAATCCGCAATGCAGGTATCGCCGGTATTCACCTCGCCTCGACTGGAGAAGAGGGACGTTCCCCGTCCACGGGTAACATCATTCAATCCAACCTTGTAGTGGATGATCGCGACCCGAAAGTTGCTCAATACGGTATTGCCGAGACCGGAACCGGGACCGACGATAATCGTATAATGAACAACGATCTTCGTGGCTCTGCAGCAGACGAAGAACTCGTCGTCATCGGAGACAACACCATTGCCTCCGGGAACCTCTTGACGGATGGTGACCAGGACGCGGAGTTCCATGCCCAGGTTTTCTGGTACAGTGATGTCTGGATCGCGGAATCTGCAGGTGAGGTTCTCTATACTGACGGTGATCTCCTCGAAGCCGTTCAGGCTGCAATTGATTCACTCAGTGCTGACCGCACTGAGATGGAAACCGTTGTTGTTTGGGACGGTGGCAGCGTTGGTCCGTATGAGTGGGCCGACGAGTTCAAGAGCATCATGGTTCCGAGCTACACTTCGATTGACTTCCGTGGTGCGATTCATGTGGACGACGAGGTTGGCATGATCATTCCGCTGTGGTTGCAAGAAGTGGAGCACGTCGAGATTGTTAATCTGGAACTTACCGGCGCACCGCGCTACGGGATCTGGATTCAATCTTCCAGTGACATCCATCTCGGCAACATCGACATGGACCTGGTCGCCGTGGATTCGCTTGAAGCGGTTCAAGGTGCTCCGGTTCGAACGGTCACTACAGCTGCAGGAATGGGTGCTGACACTTACCTGGGGAACGACACCGACTGGGGCCGTGGAGGTCCGGATGGCGTATTTGGAGGTTTCGACCAGATGCGCTTGAGGGATCATGAAGGCGTTAGAATTCGTTTGCCGATGATACGATTTGACATATCCCAGTTCGATTCGACGACCCTCACAGACGCGACGATCTCATTGAACGTGCTCTGGACGGAGGGGGCTAATACCGGAGACATGATCACCGTTTACGGTCTGGTCGACAATTCGCTCGCCAATTGGGGCGAGGAAAGTGTCACCTTCAATAACTTCGCTGGAATCTCAGCCTCTGGAACAGGGTATTACAACCTGAATTCAGTGCAATGGGTCGAGCTTGGGCAAATGTTTATTGGTGGAGACACTACAGTCTATACGAGTGATCCCTCCGAGCTGAATCTGGATACCTTCCTCGCTGGTCGTAGCGGGACGGTTACGTTCTTGCTGGCTCAGCCGGGGAATACTGCCGGTTCCCGCAACTGGGATCTGGAAGCCAAGGAACACCCAACTGGCAACAATCCCCCAACCCTTACGCTGCCCAATGCCCAATACAGTGC
>JBJHBN010000449.1:0-3213 GCA_050485505.1 Opitutales bacterium
CCCGCTTTTTCCAATGCGGATACGACCGCTCGGGCGGCATCGATGATGGCTGTGGATTCAAGCGCGCAGCCGGTGAGCACCAGTGGGCGTTCGGCCTGCAGGAGGTCGTCGGCAATGGCTTTGGCTTGCTTCTGCCGTGGATTGTCAGTGTTGCTCGACGAACCACCGGAGCCTTCACGAATGCATTGGGCTACTGCGAAACCAAGGTTCGCAATCGAATTGGGGGATTCGCGGAAGGTGCTCTTGCAGATTTCATCCAGACGGGTTTGTGTCGGCCAGGCAGAGTGCAGAGGTCCCTTGCGGCCTTGTGCGAGGTCGCGCACGGCGCGATCGTGCCAGCGGGGAATGCGCTGGGTTGCAGCCGCTTTGATGGTTACTTGGCGCACTGCCTGGCGCAGCGCCAATGCAATCCGGGGCGCGGTGTTTGAAGGGTCTTCTCCGAGTACAAAAACGGCGTCCGAGTGTTCGATGTCACGCACAGTTGCGGGTCCGTCCGGCGCCTCCCGGAGGGCGGTGACGAGGGCTTCGAGCGTCAGACTCGAAGTTTCGGCAATGCCGATGGAGAAGGATTTGCGGCCGACCAGGGATTGCAGGGCGTAATTACTTTCCATCGATGCCCGAGGGGAACCGATGGCGACGACGCCTTTGGCTGCGTTCAGGGATTCTCCAATCGCAGCCAGCGCCTCGGCGGCTGTTGCCTCTTTTCTGGATGGATCGGAATTGCCCAAAAGCGGACGGGTAGGCCGGTCCGGATGGTTGCCATGCTCATAGCCGAATCGGCCCCGGTCGCAGAGAAAATAGCCATTGATATCGTGGTGGTAGCGGTTGAGGATGCGCCGCACTGCGCCATAGCGGGAGGATGCCAGAGTGTTGCAGCCCACCGAGCAGTGATTACAGATGGAAGGTGCGGATTCCATGTCCCATTTACGGCTGTAGTGACCTTTCAGGGTCTTGTCGGTGAATACCCCGGTTGGGCAGACTTCGGCCAGGTTGCCGCTGAACTCACTTTCGAGGACACCTTCCTCATGGCGGCCGAAGTAAACGTGGTTGTGTGAGGCAAATGCACCCAGGTCGTGACCGCCTGCATAGTCATTGTAGAAGCGCACGCAGCGGTAGCACTGAATGCAGCGATTCATTTCATGGTTCAGGAATGGCCCCAGGTATTGGTTTTCAAACGTTCGCTTTGGGAAACGGTAGCTGCGGCTGCAGTGACCGGTCATTACCGTCATGTCCTGTAGGTGGCATTCGCCCCCTTCATCACAAACCGGACAGTCGTGTGGATGATTGGTCATCAGCCACTCGACAACCGATGAGCGGAATTCGCTGGCCTCGGGGTCGGCGATTGAGATGCGCGCTCCATCGGTCACTGGAACCATGCAAGCCATAACGATCTGGCCTTGCTCGTCTTTTTCGTCGCGGTATTGACGTACAGCGCACTGGCGGCAGGCGCCGACGGACCCGAGTGCCGGATGCCAGCAGAAGTAGGGCAGGTCGAGTCCGGCCGACAAAGCGGCCTCCAGCAGATTCTTGGAGGGATCTGCTTCGTAGGTTTTTCCGTCTATGTGTAAAGTCGCCATGACTGTGTGGGTTATTCGTGGTAGGGGCAGCGGCCCTCCTCAATGTGACGGCGAAAGTCGTCTTCGAAATACTTCAGTGCGCTTTGCAGGGGTTCCATCGCTCCCGGAGCAAAAGCGCAGAATGTCCGCCCCGGACCGAGGTGTTTCGCGTGGCGGTGCAACAGGTCGATGTCGTCCAGGCGTCCCTTGCCCTGGTCGATGGCTTCGAGGATTTTTTCAATCCACGGAATCCCGTCGCGGCAGGGGGTGCACCAGCCACAGGATTCATGGGCGAAGAATTTCTGCAGATTGTGCACCATGCCGACTGGACAGGTGCGGTCGTCGAGCACGATCATTGTTCCGGTTCCCAAGCGGCTGCCGGCCTTGGCCACCGACTCGAAATCAAGGGGCAAGTCGAGATGCTCGTCGACCAGGAAATCTGTCGATGCACCCCCTGGAATCACGCCGCGGAACTTGTAGCCCTCGCACATGCCGCCGGCATGTTCTTCAATGATCTCGCGCAGGGTAGTTCCCATGGGCAGTTCCCAAAGTCCGGGCTTACGCACGCGCCCGCTGACGCCATATAGCTTGGTTCCGGCATCGGCGGTCCGGCTGAGGCCCTGGAACCATTCCGGGCCGTGCTGGAGGATGGGGGCGATGTTGTAAAGGGTCTCGACATTGTTGACGATAGTCGGCTTGCCAAAGAGTCCAACCACTGGTGGGAAGGGTGGTTTGGCTCGGGGAACGGCCCGACGGCCCTCAAGCGCGTTTAGCAAGGCAGTTTCCTCACCGCAGATGTAGCGACCGGCACTGCTGTGGAGGTGGATTTCGAGGGAGTGCTTGCTGCCGAAAATGTTCTTTCCCAGATAACCTGCAGCCCGTGCTTCGGCGAGTGCCTCGGTCAGCACTTTGTGGCTGCGGTGGTATTCGGCGCGCAGAAAAATATAAGCCACTTCTGATTCAATCGCGTAGGCACCGAGGATCATGCCTTCGATCAACTGATGCGGGTTGCCCTCCAGTAGGTAGCGGTCCTTGAAGGTCCCGGGCTCCATTTCATCCGCATTGCAAATCAGGTATTTAGGCCGGGGAACTTCTGGACCCAGCGGGACAAAGCTCCATTTCATGCCCGTTGAAAAACCGGCGCCCCCGCGTCCGCGAAGTCCCGAGTCGATGACTGTCTGGGTGATGGCTTTCGGTTCCATTTCGGCCAGGGCCTTGCGTGCTGCCTGGTAACCACCCAATGCCTCATAGCGCCTCAAGTCTATTGGCAGGCTTTCGCTGAGGATCCATTCTGTAAGTGGTCGGTCCATTGCGTTTAGTCGTAGCGGGACAGGATGTCTTTGAGGTTTTCGCTGTTCAGGTTGCCGTGAAGGTCTTCATCAATCATCACTGCTGGTGCTGTGTCGCAGGCGCCCAGGCAGGGAATGGGTAGCAGGGTAAAGCGATCGTCGTCGGTCGTTTGTCCGGGTTGAATGTCGAGCTGTTGGCACAATTGCTGGCGGATTTTGTCGCAACCCATGACCCAGCAGCTCACGCTGTCACAATAATGGATCACGTGGCGTCCGACTTTGCGTCGGTAGATAAGGTTGTAGAAAGTTGCTACGCTATCGACCTCATGCGGACTGAGTCCGACTGCTTCGCCGACATCGCGAACGGC
>JBJHBN010000450.1:0-3201 GCA_050485505.1 Opitutales bacterium
TAAAGGCCACCAAACAACTTCCATCGCTCAATGGATACACAGCATATACCTGACGCGTAAAATTGGATGCGGAAACATCCCGGTTGCCCTCTGAGTCAAAAACCAGCAAGTAGCTTTCGAGCGCAGACGCACTCGAACGACCGACAAATATCGTGCCCTCAGAAGACACCCCAACAGATGTAGGTGTAGCACCCGCACCTATCTGAAATATATCGGTCGTAAAATCCGGCTGTGGAACTCCATCGTAATCAACCAATGCCAGGCGTGGCATCTCAGTTTCGGCAAAAGTACTGAACTGACCTATCAGCAGATAACCCTCACCAGGTAGCTCGGCCAAATCCGTCACGGTACTGTTGAATCCACTTATCATCGGAAAACTGGTATCATTTGCCAATGTTTCGACGTCCACACGCCAGATTCGTTGGTTGCCGGCCGTATTGGTACTTTCGGCATGCCCGGCAATAACCAGGCGTCCCTCTCCATCCAAAATCGCTTTGTTGATACTAAACCTTGCGGGATTCTGAATAGAAGGCACCAGGGACCTGTCTGCCACCTGATTACCCTCCGGATCCAATCTCGAAATGCGATTCGACGAAACAAGCAGCAATCCTCCGTCTTCCAGTGGATACATATTACCTGTGTATTTATACTCGGAAACATAACTGACATCATGCCGACCCGCCACTGGCGGAAGTGTGTGTTCGTCAGCCAGTAGTTCCGGCAGTACAGAAAAAACGGCAGCTACGGTTAGCATGACCTGCAGCAGCTTGTTATGTTGGACTCGTGTTCGGTTCATGTAATTATTTCTATATATGGATCTGAAAGCATTCGGAACGCGTGCGCCTACTCAAAGTGGTGCCACGATCCTGGGTTCCCAAAGGTGAAATACCAAGGGGCCACGGCCCACTGGGTCCAGGACCAGGTCTCCTCTTCAATATCGTAGAAAAAGAAACTGTTCAGGTTCTGACCACTGATGTATAGCCAGCCTTTCTCATCATGGTAGACATAGGGGAAATGGGTCGTGTCCATCTGCCCCCAATCGGTCATGCCCGAGCTTTCGATCCCGGTGAAGCGGCTGAATAGATTGAGTTCCGGAGCGGTCAATGCATTGTCCCAGGTGCCGATATAATAGGATTGCTCGTCCGTACTGCGAAAAAGAACCCGTTCCTCGAATACATCGACAACCCGCGCTCCATTCGCCGCCGCACTGTAGATCTGCTCGGGCTCTCCTCCCGCGAGTGGAATACGGAAAATCCGGTAGTCCAGAAACAACAGAGGAAACTCCGGTGCGCGCTGAGAAGCTTCGAGATAGACATAGGTTTCATCGACGCTGTATACGGTTAGTTGGCCAAAATAGGGCGACTGGGTACGCGCAAGGACATGAAGCTCATTACTGTCGGTGTCATACAAATGAATACGGTTCATATCTATGACGATCAGGTCGTTTTCGGGAGTCAGCATTGTCGTGAAGCTAGTCGGTGGATGCTCGGGGCCTGATGCGGAAAAATTGACACTGAGTGCTTCATCGTCAGCAGTTGTCACAAAGCCGGACATAATTTCGACCAGCTCTCCGTCGACGAAGGCAAGGAGGCCTCTATGTAAAGCCTCTCCGTCAACAGTGGAATAGGCGTAAAAGCCAATCGATCCATCCGAGGTAAAGAAGTAGTACCGTTCAGCAGCTGGTGCCAGGGCGGTAATCGGATCATCGGTTCCGGGCCAGTTGCTCAGGTGTGGCTTCACAACCAGTTCTATTTCACCCGTCTGACGATGCCAGAGATAGATGCCGTTTTCGGAACTGGATCCGGTACTCGGTCCACCAAACAACAGTTGCTCTCCATCTGGCGAAAACCCAAGGATGAAAAACCTGCTGAAAAACTCTCCTTCTTCACCGGGAACAGGAGTCACGCTTTCTTGTGCGATCAGCTCGACCTGTCCGTCAACGATCGACAGCAGAAAATGCGGATGAATATTGTCGAGCGCCGTGACCGCGATCCGCCCCTGCCCATCAATAGCAATATTCGCAAAGCCGGATCCCTGAAGGCTAAACCCAAGGTCTGCCATGAGATCCATAGCCTCCACGCTGAACACGTCCCCTTCCGAACTCACAGCATGCAAAGTTCCATTATTCGGCGAATACGTATTGCTATACCCAATGGCCCATTCGCCGCTGAAGCGGGTTGGCCTTGCAGAAACGGATACCTGATCCGGGTCGTACAACAGGCTCAGGATACCGTCTTTCCAGACAACGGGATAGCTCAGCGAATCTTCCTCAACCCCCGCGATAAAAAAGACCCCTTCGCCAAATGGACGAAAGCCATCCGCCGAGCTGATCAGGTAACCCTTTTCCGGAAGCTCGGTTTCCCCGAGCGTCAGGATCGGATTCATCTCAGCTGCTACGTAACTATTTAGCGCAACAAAAGCAGTTGCGACTCCAAGTATTTTTTTGATTTTCATGAATATTGATTATTGAGAGAGAAAGTTATCTGTTCGCTTTTGGAAATATCCTTAGGTGGCGGGTGAGCGGCTAGAGTTCTAAAAGGTCCGCACCTCCGTAGAGATTGAAGGGTGCCCAAAATTGGGGATGGCGGAAACCCTGGGGATTGCCTGCGATGAAATCGCGTTTCACGGCAGCCATTGCGAGGTCGCCGGGTTCTCCATTGACAAAGTGGCGACGGTAAAACTCCACCATGAAAAAGGTGGTGCTGACATCGTTCACAGGCCAGAGGGAAGACAGCACCCGGTCGCCACCAGCGATCAGAAAGGCGGAGGTCAGACCAACTACCCCCTCACCGGCAAAGATTGCTCCAAGACCCGTCTGACACGCGCTGAGGGTCACCAGATCAGCCCGCAGATTGAGGTTGCGAATTTCTGCGAGCGACAGTTTTCCGTCCTGTTCAGCCGGCATATCGCTCGTAAAGTGACCCTCATAGGAGAGTGACAGGCAGGACAGCTCGGGCATGGTTGGCAATGCTGTGCCGTGAACCGCAAAATGTACAACCTGGGCAGTGCGCAGCTGACCTTCTGCCGACAGGCGCCGCACGTTCGCTTCACTGACCTGACGGCCCGTAATGATTTTGGAACCGGGCAACAGCTCTCCCAGTTCTTCAACTTCAGCCTGTGTGCCTGCTAAATTGGTACTCGGACCGCCAAAAATACCATAATATGGGCTTCGTGTATTGGCAGCAACACTCTCACGCATTG
>JBJHBN010000451.1:0-3193 GCA_050485505.1 Opitutales bacterium
TTTGGCACGGGTAGGATTGAACATCCGCATCGAGACCTTTGAATGGAACACCTACCTTAGTATAGTCAATGGTGGGCTGGAAGGCCATGGTGACATGGCCCAAATGGCTTGGATGACCAACGACCCAGACACCCTGCCCTACCTCACCCTGCGGCGAACAGCCTGGCCGGAGGACGGCGGATTCAATTCAGGTTATTTTGCTGATGAAGCACTGGATGACTTGCTGGAAGAGGCCCGCCGTACTGCCGCACCCGAAGAGCGTCGCCGACTCTACCGTGAAGCCGACCGGATTTTACAGGAAACAGCCCCTTGGATTCCGGTTGCAAGTTGGCGTCAGAATGCGGTCCTTTCCCGTTCTGTGGAGGGACTCGAGCTGCAGCCTTCATTTCTCCTCAAGCTGGAAAGGGCGCGTAAATGATCCGTGTATTGCTGCAGAGGCTCGCCATTGCGGTGCCTGTCCTGTTTGGCGTTTCCATCCTGGTATTCGCGTTGATGGAGTGGATCCCCGGGGATCCGGCCCTGGCTATTCTAGGCCCAATGGCGACCGAAGAAAACCTGCAAAACCTCCGCGAAGAGCTGAACCTTAACGAACCCCTGGTAATTCGCTATGGCACCTGGATGCAGGGCATTCTACAAGGCAACTGGGGCACCAGCTACAGCATGGAACGTCCAGTGTGGGATGAAGTCCGCGAACGTTTCGGCGCAACCCTCATCCTGGCCGGTGTTGCATTTATCCTTTGCATTTTGCTGGGTGTCTTGGCCGGAGTCGCTATGGCTGTGCGGCAAAATAGCCTGCTGGAGAAAGTCATAATGGTTTGTGTCACCGCCGGGATTTCGACGCCGGGATTCTGGCTGGGTCTTGTCCTCATCCAAATATTTGCAATTCAGTTGGGCTGGTTGCCGACAGGCGGAATGGGGCCGGCAATCGGACAAGTTGGCTGGATGCAGTTGCTGCCTTATCTGGTATTGCCCGCGCTCACTCTGTCATTGGTTGCAGCCAGCATCATTGCCCGGATTCTGCGCGCACGTATGATTGAGCTGCTGCGCATGGACTTCATTCGTACTGCCCGCGCCAAAGGCCTCCCGGAGCGCACTATCATCTGGCGACACGCTTTTCGCAATGCGCTCCCACCACTGTTGCCGTTGCTGGGCATCCAAGCTGGTTATGTGCTTGGGGGTGCAGTTTACGTTGAAAGCATTTTTCAATGGCCTGGCATTGGCAGTATGTTAGTCGCCGCGATCCAGAGCCGGGATCTCTTGCTAGTCCAGGGTGGTGTCCTAATTGTGGCGACCACTTATGTACTGCTGAACCTCCTGGCCGATATTCTTCAACACGCGCTGGATCCGCGAACCTTGTCATGAAAAAATCCCTGAATCAGTGGATTCTTACAGCAGCGGCAGTGCTGATTGCGGTACTTATCCTGCTGGCTTTCACCGCACCTTGGCTCCCCATTGCGGACCCCAACGAAAGTCGGTTGGATCAGCGACTCCTGCCGCCGCTGCATCCCGATGCACTGCTGGGAACGGACACGCTTGGCAGGGACATCTTCAGTCGCCTTATCTGGGGTCTGCGTGTCAGCTTGTTGGTGGCCATCGCCGCAACTCTGGTGGCGGCGGTCATTGGATCCAGTATCGGTGTCCTTGCTGGCTACGCACGCAACTGGTTCGACCAGCTTGCAATGCGGGGTATCGATTTACTGATGGCCTTTCCCTACCTGATTCTGGCCCTTGCCATTGTTGCCATTTTAGGGCCTGGTTTAATCAATGCCTTGTTGGCCATAGCCATAGTAAATATTCCATTTTTCGCCCGCACTGCCCGCGGTATAACACTTGGGCTTACCCGCGAACCCTTTATTGAGGCCGCTCGCATGGGCGGCCAAGGGCATCTGTCGGTGCTCATCAGAGAGATTTTGCCCAATGTGTTTCCAACCCTGCTGATTACCTCTACAACCACACTGGGCTGGATGATTCTGGAAACAGCAGGATTAAGCTTCCTCGGCCTGGGTGCCCAACCGCCGACCGCTGACCTGGGGTCCATGCTCGCCGATGGGCGCAAGTTGATGCTCGTTCACCCGCACGTGGCCTTACTGCCCGGATTACTCATCTTCATGCTTGTTCTGGGCCTGAGCCTGCTCGGGGATGGTCTGCGCGATCAGCTGGATCCGCGCCTGCGCGGAGGTGCTCTGAACGCACCTGGTGCCGCCACAAAGGTTGAAATGACTGCTATCGGCAAGGAGGGTTCCGCAACCAAAAGCAAACAGCCATTACTGAGTATTCGCGATCTGGTAATCGAATTCGGACAAGGCGACGGGACCGTTCGGGCTGTCGACGGATTTCAGCTCGATATTCAGCCTGGCCAGTCCATCGGCCTGGTAGGTGAATCCGGCTCGGGGAAATCGGCCACAGCGATGGCGATCACCCGCCTACTTCCCTCCCCCCCCGGACGAATTGTCGCGGGCGGTATTGAGTTTGAGGGACGCAGTCTCCTGAGCATGAATGCTGCACAGTTGCGCAAGGTCCGGGGTAAGGAAATCGCCTACATTTTTCAGGATCCACTGGGAAGCCTCAATCCCTTGATGACCGTCGGCCGCCAAGTCGCCGAGGCGATCCATGGTGCTGAATCAATGAATCGCAGGGAACTTGATGAAAAAGTCATCGCACTGCTTGAGGAAACAGGGCTGCCCGATCCCGCGGCACTGCGCAAGGTCCTGCCACACGAGCTGTCCGGCGGCCAACGGCAGCGTATCGGAATTGCCATGGCGCTGGCGAATGACCCCAGACTGATTATTGCTGACGAGCCAACGACCGCCCTGGATGTAAGCGTGCAACGCAAAGTGCTGGAGCTGCTCGACACCCTGCGCAAAAACCGGAAAACAGCCCTGCTGTTCATCAGTCATGACCTCGCGGTAGTGCAGGCACTTTGCAGCGAGATTGTTGTCCTCAAGGGCGGTAAAATCGTCGAAACGGGCCCCAGTGAAACAGTTTTGCGTTCACCGAAGGCCGCATACACGCGGGAGTTGATTGAAGCCATTCCAAGTCTTTAGCCTGAACCGTCGCCTCCCCCTTAGTGTTTTAATCGTCATCCAGACGCGACCTAGTGGTGTGACCATAAAGTTTTTTCACTTTTGCCATGACGGATTGCCTGCGCCATCAAGGCGGCGAGGCCGATCATGGGCTGGAGCCCCTGTCGGCT
>JBJHBN010000452.1:0-3190 GCA_050485505.1 Opitutales bacterium
TTATACTTGTATTTTTTTCGTGATGCATTATTGACCAGTGCATGCTGCGTAACCATTGCACTAATGACACATAAAATAATCGATATACTAGGATAAAAGGAAATTGCAATTTCTCGGGTCAGTTTAACGGGATCCATGAGTGTCTCCTCTAATGCAGAAATGGCGCAGCCGCTTCAAAAAATGTCAACGCCACCTGAAAAGGGATCCGCTTTGGATCTGAGTTTCCAAGGTAAAATCGCCGACGAGGTAGGCGTAGGGCTCCAGGCCGTTGGCCTTGGCCCTACGCCTGGGTTCTACCCCGTTTCCACGGACGGTTCGGAAACGCCTGAAAACTTCAGATCCTGTCTGGCCACTCTTCGGCGCATGCGTGGATTGTGGAATCGCTCGATGTAGTTGAACACATCGGCCCTGGCAGCATCGAGGGTCGGATATCGCATCCGGTTGGTGCGCTCCCGTTTCAGCATGCCGAAGAAGCCCTCGCAGGCCGCGTTGTCGCCGCAGTGCCCAATGGCACTCATCGAGCAAACCAGCGTGTTGTGCTTGAGAAAGCGCTGGTAATCGCCACTACGGAATTGACTGCCTCGATCTGAGTGCAGAATGACGGACCAGCCACCCCGGCGCTGCCAGGTCGCCATCTCAACGGCACGCAGTACCATCTGACGATCCTGACGATGGTGCATCGACCAGCCGACTACCAGCTTGCTGAATAGATCAAGGACCACGCACAAGTACAGCTTCCCTTCACCGGTTTTCAATTCGGTGATGTCTGTGACCCATTTCGTTTCCGGTTCCAGGGCCGTGAAGTCCCGTTCCAGGAGATTCCGGATGCCAGGTGGCGGCAGACTCGGTCGAGCCCGCTGGCCGCGTTTCTTCCTGCGCGGCCAGCCGAACAGACCATCGCTGGCCATCAAGCGGGCAACGCGGTTCCGGCTGGCCGTTTCGCCAGCGTCGATCAAATCCTCATGCATGCGCGGGGCACCGAGGATGCCGCCGCTGTCCTCATGCAACTCGCGAATACGGCCAAGAAGCCTTTCATTGTCTCGCTGCCGTGGGGTTGGCTCCCGTAGCGCCCAGCCATAAAAGCCGCTGGGCGAGACTTTGAGGCATCGGCACATCATGCGAATGGGAAACTCATCGCGACAACGTTGGATCGCCTGATACTTCAAGACGACTCCCTGGCAAAGTACGTTGCCGCTTCGCGCAAAAAATCCCGTTCCTTCTTCACCCGGGCCAGCTCTCGCTTGACGCGGGCGAGCTCCTCATCCCGCGGGCTGCCCGTACCGCCGAAAGCCTGGTGGCCCGAAGCGTCTGCTTCACGTTTCCACCGCGTCAGCAGGTTAGCGGCAATCCCCAGTTCCCTGGCGACCTGGGCGCAGCTGACGCCCGGCTGCCGGGCCTGTTCAACCGCGCCGCGCTTGAACTCTTCGCTGTATCGTCTTCTCTTCGACATGAACACTCCTTTTGCCCAGTATCGGGCTTTTTAGAAGCATCCGTAAAATCGGGGTAGAACCCTAAAGATCTCAGCGCGCCGAAAGGCGAGGGAGAATTCGGAGGACGAACCTTTCGTGGTGGTGTTCGAGAAGCGAATGCCTCGGTGCTGGGCATATTGACCAAGGACAACGAAATGAAAGCCGTGGTGATCAGTGGCAATCCCAATACAGGGCAGATCACCTTCCACACCGGCTTTAATGCCGATGGCACCCGAATGACTGCTCAAGACCTGCAGAATGCGTTCGAGGACATCGCACCGCCCGTGTTGAGAGGAGAACCACCACCCAAGCTCATTGACCAGCCTGATGGGTGTTATGTGAATGGAGTGGTCTGACAGGGGGCACCCTCTGTTTTCAGGGGCTGCGGCAGAACGCCGCAGCCTTCTTCTCCCCCCTACTCAAACTGTTCGGGACGCTTGAACACCGGGTACTGCTTCTGGTGCTGTACGTGTGGTCGTAGAGCTGGCAGGGAATATCCACTAGCACCACGAGAATCAGTGCGCTTGCCAGGGCGAAAAAGCTCCAGAAAAACATGCGCACCGCTTCACTGATGCCACTGCCCACCGGCTCCCAACACCATGATCACCGCAGTATTCAACTCCCGCGATCGCGCCATCGGTCAGGTGCACGGACCATTCACCTATGCCATCAGTTGGATAGCGAATCCATGCGAAGAACGTAGGCTCAGGCGAAAGGCGATATGTTCCCGAAGGCATAGTGCCAGGACTACGGTCAACCGGAGGTTTCCATGACAGGCAATTCGATCAATGCCAACCCCATGCTGGGCGCCGCTCTGCAAGTCGGCAAGCACAGCCCGCCTGGCGGTTCCCAGCATGCGCAGGGCCGGTTCAACCAGTATCTTGCCTCCGGCAAACAGCAAGAACAGCGGGCGGACGCCCCGGTAGACACGGCAGCCGGCCAGACATCCGAGCAGCGTGTCGCGGCGGCCCGGGACCGCAACGAAATGATACTCCAATGGCTGGTGGCGAGAAGCCGCGGAGAGCCATGGGCTGTCAACTCGGCCGTGCCCATACCCCGACCCGAGGCGCAGACACCGACACCCCCCAGTTCGGACGTTGCACCGCCAGAGAGTAATGAAATCCCAGCGCCGGGCTCGAACCTCGGCACACCCAAGGCGGAAAACGTTACCGAAGAGAGGGTCAAGGAATTCTCCGACTTGGCCGACAGCATGGCCAAAACCCTCGACCACTGGGTGCCTCTCTCCCAGGAAGTGTACTCGGACCTGAAAGACGCGCAGGAGACGCTTCACGGCATGCAGGAATCCGAAAGACCCGCAGGTGCGAAGCGACTTGACGCACTTCTGGAAAGCTTTGAAGCCCTCGACTTCGTCGCTCATCGAAATCTGGGAGACCTCTCGGGCATCGCAACTGTCATCGCGGAAGAGCGCCACATG
The DNA here is from genome assembly GCA_050485505.1 of Opitutales bacterium. Classification (GTDB taxonomy): domain Bacteria; phylum Verrucomicrobiota; class Verrucomicrobiia; order Opitutales; family Oceanipulchritudinaceae; genus JAFIGG01. Next base: position 2,905 of record JBJHBN010000452.1, read on the forward strand.
ACACCGGAGCAGCAGAACCGACTGGATTTCGCGTTGGGGGCTCTGCAGGGGGCAAAAACGCAACTTGAAAAACTTCGATCTGATCTCATTGACCTGAAATCCGAACCCGGCATGGAAGGGGTCAGCCAATCGCTGTCTCAGGCGGTGGAAAAAATAGACGCCTTGCTGGGAAATGATTGATCGCGGAAGCCATTGCACTATCCGACTTGAATGGCTCGGGAAGTGCGTGATTGGAAACCAGGCATCAAATTGAAAGGCGGTGCCTTTATCCAGGAAAGTTCAGCAC
>JBJHBN010000453.1:0-3177 GCA_050485505.1 Opitutales bacterium
GCTCTGCATTGATCGGTTTGCCAGTCTCCTCGCAGACTCCGTAGCTTCCACGATAGATTCGCTGAATGGCTGCTTCGATCTCGTTCAGGGCTTCCTGTTCACTGGACAGCAGGCTGAGGGCGAAATCCCGATCGAAGTTGTCCGTGCCTGCATCTGCTGAGGTAACAATATCTCCCGCATCCTCCTTTTGCGAACGCTTGAGGGTTTCGTTGGAGTGCATATTCAGTTCATCTTTTACCTGCTTGCGCAACTCGACCAACAGGTCGTAGTAGTGCTGCCATTTTTCCGGCACCTGCTTGCTGGCAGGTTGACTGCTGCCGAGACCGAGAATATCGTTCAACGAGGCAGCTGCGTGTTTGCTCTTCTGCACCGGGATGTCGTCGGCAATCGGCTTTTTTACAGGTTTCTCGGTCTTTACTGCCTTCGGTTTGATCGGCTTTGCTGATTCATTCTCCTGCGATTGCTTCTTTTTAAGTATTTCGCGAACGTGATCCAGAGTGAAGGCGGAAGGAGCGCCTTTGCGGTTGGAGTTCCCGCTTGCGGCCCCACTGTCGTCTTTTTGGCCCTTCTTCGCCCGGACGCGGTCGATCGCTGCCTTCGCTGCTTTTGTCGTGGAACTGGAGGTGTTGGTCGCCTTCTTTTGGGTCACATTCTTGCGGGCGGTCTTGGGCCTGGCGGCGGATTTTTTGGCGGCGGACTTTTTCTTGGCTGACATACGGATGAATATCGAAGGTTGGACGTTGAAGTGGATAGTGAAATCAGGAAATGGACTCGATTGCCTCCGCACAGCGGGGGCAGACGGCTCCCATGGAAGTCTCGGTGAGCGCAGGGACGGTCCTCCAACAGCGTGGGCAGCGTTCCCCTTCGGCCTTGGTAGCCGAAACGGACAATGCTTCGGCGTTGGCACTCAGGTTCAGCTCGACTTGCGAGACTATAAAAAGTTCGGCCAGGTCGTTGCTGTATTCGCGCAACAGTCGTCCCTCAGTGGAGGCCGGATCGACGGTGAAATGGATCGCAGCTTCAATGGATTTGCCAATCACCTTGTTGGCACGCAAGGCCTCCAGCTTCTCGTTGACCTGATCACGGATCTCCAGAAGCGCTTCGACATCTCCATTCAAATCTTTTGCCTGCCACTCGGCGGGAACTTCAGGCCAGGACTGCTGGTGAATGGAGCCTTCCGAGGTGGCTTCGCCGGTTTGGCGGTAGCTCCAGACTTCATCCGTAGTGAACACCAAAATAGGCGCCCACAGTCGGTTCAGGGATTCGAGATGATGGTAGATGACGGTCTGGGCGGAACGCCGATCCTTACCATCATGGCGGAAGGTGTATAGGCGATCCTTGAGGAAGTCGTGGTAACGGGCGGACAGAGTGACCGTGTAAAAGCGGTTCATCAACTGGAAGACCCGGTGAAATTCATATTTTCGGTAGGCATCCGTCACGCTTTCGACCAATTCCCCAAGCTGGTGAAGGGCCCATCGGTCCAGCGGGTTCAACTCGCTGGCCGCCAGCAGGTCTTTGGCCGGATCAAAGTCATACAGGTTGCCGACTTGAAAACGGAAGGTGTTGCGGACCGTGCGGTAAGCGTCAGCTGAGCCTTTCATGATTTCCGCAGAAATGGCGACGTCGTTGCGGTAATCAGTGGAAGCCACCCATAGGCGGAGGATATCCGCGCCATACTGCTTGATCAACTCAAGCGGCGAGATTACGTTGCCTTCGGATTTGGACATGGCTTTGCCTTTGCCATCGAGCACGAAGCCGTGGGTTAGGACGGCCTTGAAGGGAGCCGTGTCGTGGGCGCCAACAGCCGTCAACAAGGCGCTTTGGAACCAACCTCGGTGCTGGTCACTGCCTTCCAAATAGAGGTCGGCGGGAAAGGATAGGCGGGAATCCTGTTTGAGCACAGCAGTGTGACTGGCCCCGGAATCGAACCACACGTCGAGAATATCGAATTCTTTTTCAAAGTCGTCGGCTGAAGACTCGCCGGTCGCTTCGTACACAAATCCATCCGGCAGAAAGTTTTCAAGGGGTTCAGTATACCAAGCATCCGTACCTTTTTCGGCAACGATCTTGATGAAGTTGGAGATCAATTCCGCGTTGAGAATCGATTCTCCGGTCTTCTTCGAACGGATTGAGGGGATTGGCACACCCCAGTGACGTTGGCGGCTGAGGCACCATTCAGGACGGCGCTCTACCATGCCGCGGATGCGGTCGTAACCCCAGCGCGGAATCCACTCCACGGATTCATCGATGGCCTTCAACGCCTTTTCGCGCACACCGCCTTCAGCGAGCTCCATAAACCATTGCTCCGTGGCGCGGAAGATTATCGGTTTTTTGCTGCGCCAGCTGAATGGGTAATCGTGTTCGACTGTAGTGTGCCCGAGTAGAAAGCCGGCTTCCTTCAGGCGCTCGACAATCTTCAGGTTGGCATCGAAAACAAATTCGCCGGCCATGTCCGGAAATTCCTCGGTGTAACAGCCACGGGCATCGACCGGGCAAAACATCGGCAAGCCATAGCGGGCACCGATGACAAAGTCGTCCGCACCGTGCCCAGGAGCGGTGTGCACACAACCGGTGCCTTGTTCCAGAGTCACGTGCTCACCGAGCATGACCAGGCTTTCTTTGTCCTTGAAAATCGGGTGTTCGGCAACGGCCCGATCCCATTCGGTGGCTTTGCAGGTTCGCACGACTTCGAGGCTGCCCAATTCACAGGCTTCCTCGAAAGATTCGCGCAAACCTTCCGCGACTATAAAATAACGATCATTGGCGGCCCGCAGCACGACGTAGTTCAACTCCGGATGGAGCGAGATGCCCAGATTGGCAGGCATGGTCCAGGGCGTCGTGGTCCAGATGACAAAGGACACATCATTCAGGCCTTGAAGGGAAGGGTAGCTCGCGGACTCCTTCAACCGCATCGCCACGTAAATCGAAGGCGATTTTTTGCGATGGTATTCGATTTCCGCCTCGGCCAGGGCGGTGCGGAATACGGTATCCCAATGCACAGCTTTGTAGCCTTTGCGCACCAAGCCCTTGTCTACTAGAGAATGCAGCACCTTTAGAATACCGACTTCATAATCCGGATTGACCGTGCTGTAAGGCTGATCCCAGTCGCCAAGAATCCCGAGCCGCTTGAATTGCTGACGCTGGGTTTCAATCCATTCCTGTGCGTAGCTGTGACAG
>JBJHBN010000454.1:0-3174 GCA_050485505.1 Opitutales bacterium
GTATGTGGGTCCGCTGGGGAATATGCGCTATGTCGGGATAACCGGCATGCGCAGCATTCCGGAATTGTTGAGTAAGGAGCTGAACGTTCGCTACTCAGAGAAGGTCACCAAAATACGGTTCAAGAAGGACGTTTGGACAGTGACCGTGCTGCCGTATGGCGAGAGCAAGACCAAAACCTACCAAAGTGATTTTCTGGTTCTGACAGCTCCGGTTCCGCAGTCCCTGAAGTTGCTGCAAGAGAGCAATATCGAGCTGGACTACGATGAAGAGGAGGAGCTTTCCCGGATCAAATACGTTCGCTGTATTTCCGTGATGGCCAAATTGAACGGCCCCGCCGGATTGCCAAACCCGGGCGCAATGGATCTCAATCACGATGTCCTCCGCTGGATCGGCGACAACTACGCCAAGGGTGTTTCGCCGGTTGAGGGCACAATTACCCTGCATTCTTCACCAAAATTCGCGGATCGCTACTGGGACGCACCCGATGAGGAACGCATCCCGATTATGCTGGCCGCAGCCAAACCATTCCTGAAATCCGACATAATCGAAACTTCCTCGCATCGCTGGGGCTTCAGCGAACCGACCCGAATCTATAAAGAAAAGCAGCCTTTCCGGGTTCCCTATTATCTGGATGAAGACCACCGTCTTGCCCTTTGTGGCGACGGTTTCAACGGACCCCGCATCGAAGCAGCGGCCATCAGTGGTGCCAGTCTTGCGGATCGCTTGGTCCGGCCTTATTGATAACCCATCTGGGACTGGTTCAGGTCCCTGGCTCAGCTTTGCCAATATTTACCTTTTCAAAGCTAAAAGTAATTCTGCCAAATCAGTCTGGCACTTATCAGAGTTGAGACCGTTACCAAGAGTGGCTTTATGAGCTTCGTACCGTGCGTAATTGCCATGCGCGAGCCATAGTGCGCGCCAGCGAGGTTGGCGGCCGCCATCATGAACCCAATCACCCAGGCGACATGCCCACCAACCGCAAAAAACAGCAGCGAGGCAAAGTTGGAAGTAAAATTTAGAACTTTAGTATTGGCCGTGGCCTTGGTTATTCCGTATCCAGCCAAACCGACGAAAGCGATGGCGAAGAATGACCCGGTGCCAGGACCAAAAAATCCATCGTAAAAACCAACAGATGTTCCGATCAGTAAAGCGAAGAGTGGCGGCTTGAGTCTTTCTTTGCTGTCCTGATTAGTAACTTTGGGTGAACACAGGAAATAGAGTGCAGTTGCTATAAGCAGCACGGGAAGGATCCGGTTCAAGATAGCTGAATCCATGAATTGTACCATCAGTGTCCCTATCGCACTGCCAATAAAGGTAAGAACGATGGCCGCGGTCATTGCACTGAGGTCGACAAAGCCCTTTTTCCAGAAATATAAAGCTGCCCAAAAAGTTCCAAATGTGCTTTGTAGCTTGTTGGTTGCGAGTGCGATTGAAGGGGGCATCCCGGATGCAAGCAAAGTGGGAACCGTGATAAGGCCGCCTCCTCCTGCTATGCTGTCGACAAATCCGGCTGCGAACGCAGCCAGCACCAGGATAACTATTGTTGTTAGCTCAAATTCCACCGGTTTCTGACAGGAAATATCCGATATTCCGAACGATCTCCTGCCACAATTGATGGCCTCCAGCAGAGTTTGTCAAAATCACGATCGCTCTTCGGCTTCCGGGAGCGAACTCAGCGTAGCAGCGGAAACCGGTTCGATTTGAACCACTGTGACAGAAGTGCAACCGGTCATCGACAATATCAATTCTCCAGCCAAGACCAAAATAAACCTTCCCGTTCACTTCCTCTGAAGTGCGGTCGAGTGGAATTATGTTGGATACACGGGTCACCGGGCTCAGCATCTTCTGGCGTCCATCCATTGAAAGTAGACCTACTGCTGATTCGTCGGTCCTCATCATTTCAATCAGGAACTGGGCATAGTCGCTTGCTGTAGTGTAGAGTGTGAATGCGGCATTGCCGCTTTCGTAGATCCGACGGGGCTGTATTGGTTTCGCATCGCCAGCGGAATGCCCCTCAGAGGCTTGAGTTTCGAGAGACTCATGCCAAACAAACCGGGTATTCGACATTCCCAGTGGATTGGTCAGCATCTGGCGGCTAAGCTCGTCCAGGGACTCTCCGGTCAGCTTTTCAACTGTTCGCTGAAGATACCAATAACCCTCGCCTGAATAAGTGTAGTCAGTTCCTGGAGTGAAAAGCAATTTGAGGGGCTGCCCGCCGTTTCGCCCCCCTGGGCGCCAGTTCGGAAATCCACCTTTGTGGGAAAGAACCATTCTGGCAGTCATCTTACGGTGTCGGGGGTCACTCACATAGTCTGAACCATAATAGCTGGAAAGAGGACGGTCGAGATCGATTAGACCCTGTTCGGCCAATTGCATGACCATGTAGGCGAAAAACGGTTTGGACATCGATGCTGCCTCGAAGACCGTATCTTCAGTGATTGGCAACTCAGACCCGCTTCGTTTCTCGCCAAAGTTGCCGTTCCAAACGATTACATCGTCTTCGACCAGTGCAATCGAGACTCCCGGAATGTTTAGTTCGTCCATCAACTGAGGAACTAACTGCTCCAAAGTCTCAGAAACCGCCCGGCTTTGCCTGAATGCCTGCTCAGCATGGCCTACAGACCATGTGAGCAGACACAGGCAGCTGGCTAGCAACCAACCTTTGGCAACAAAACCGGTCATATAAACTCTAGTCAATACCTCGAAATCAAAAGATCCCTCTGCCAGAGGAGTTCCTTTGGAATATGGTCCCAGAGTTTAAGAAAAAGCTCTTCGTGCCCAAGCGTTTGAACCTTGAGAGTCTCGGAATCGATGCGCATGGCCTGATCCCATTGATTCTCAGAGAAATCCAAGCCACGCCAATCAATATCTTTGTATCGGGGCATCCAACCAATCGGGGTTTCACTGGCGTGTCCTGCGCCTTGCACTCGTTCCACGATCCAGCGCAGAATTCGCATATTCTCGCCAAACCCAGGCCAGAGGAAATTCCCTTCCTCTGATTTCCGGAACCAATTTACGTGGAAAATACGCGGCGGATCGTTGACCTTTTTGCCCATCTTCAGCCAGTGCCGAAAATAGTCGCCCATGTGATATCCGCAAAAGGGTAGCATCGCGAAAGGATCCCGACGCATAGCTCCGATCTTTCCCTCTGCGGCAGCTGTTTGCTCAGATCC
>JBJHBN010000455.1:0-2325 GCA_050485505.1 Opitutales bacterium
GCTTTCAGCCGAGTAGAACCACGTTCCGGCTTCGGAGACCAGGGCGACGTGCGTCCAGAGGGCACCAAGTTCGGCTTGCTCGAAGAGGGCAGCGGTTTCGTCGTCGCTGATATTGAGGACACGGATCTCACCGAGCCATTCCGAGTTGAAGGTGTTGGGCTGGCTGCCGGGAGTGACTGGGCCTACAAAGTTGAAGATTGGGAAATCGCTGCCGTCTTCGCTGTAAAGATGGAGCACTAGATCATTATTGGATACAGTCAGATTTGCCGCCAAGCCGGAGCCCGCCAGGCCGGATACGCTCAGGTTTTCAATGCCCTGAATACCGCTAGCTGAGGTGAGGATGGTATAACTGCCTGCAGTCATACTGCCGTGCAGTTCCAGATCTGCACCGGAGTCGATGGAGACCGCTGCGCCACTGCTGAGTCGTGCAGCAGCGCTTGATTGCCCGTCGAGGTCAAAAGCGATCCGGGCGCTGGATTTCAGTATTATCGAGCCGCCGACCGCGAAAATGGAACTTCCCGAGGGGATGCTAAAGTCACCGCCGATTTCAAGGTCACCGGCAATGCTTCCGGCTCCCCCGAGTTGGGCACCGGAAAGGACTGATACCGTGCCGATGCCGGAGTGGCTGCCCTGAATGAGAAGCCGTCCGTTTTCGACAATTGTGTCACCGTCATAGCTGTTGTTTGCGTGCAAGATCAAGTCTCCTCCGCCACTCTTGATAAAGCCTCCGGAACCGGAAATCAACCCCGTCAGGCGCATGGTCTTCTGGGCACCGTCCACATGTAGGCCGGCGTCCGAGGACAGCTCAATGGCGCTAGCTACGGTCGCTTGCTGGGCACCGCTGCCGGGTTCGTAACGCAAGGCACCGCGAAGGCCCAGCCCTTGGCCGACTCCGACTGATTCGGAGCGGCCATCGCCGTCCAGAACAATCGGGCCACCAAAGTCGTATTGCACGTCGCTGCCGCTGGTGGTTAGGCGCAGTTGGCCGCCTTGCCAGACGGTGATGGACTCTGTTGCGCCTAGCGCAGCTGACTCAGAAACCTCCAACACTCCCTCCTCGATCAATGTGGGACCAGTGTAGGTTTTGGCCCAACGCGTCAGGCGCAGGGTGCCATCACCTGTTTTTGTGAGGCCTCCGCTGCCATTGATGACTCCCTGGAAGCGGGAAGTTAATTCTTCATCTCCATCGATTTCAAACCTCTGAACCACAAGCAGGTTCGCCTCATCGCGAAGCTCCAGGGTCAGATTGCTTGAAGAACCTTCGTCACCAGGATCAAGGTCATCACCGTCGAGGGATGATACTACCTGATCAGTGTGGAGAATCAATTTGCGGACATTCTCTCGCGAGCTGAACCGGAGTGGGTGATTCATGAATCGATCCGCTAGATGGACTTCGGCGGTACCATTTGAAATGTCAACTCCACCCGAATTGAGGATTTTGCCGTCCAGACGGAGTATGCCCTCACCCGTCTTCCGCAGTTCTCCTTCTCCATCAATGTCGCCACTGAGCACCAGGGTGCCTTCGTCGCGGCTGTGTACTCGGGAATCGCCGACAATGGTTATCGGGTTGCTGACGGTGGCGATGTCGTTAATAGTGTTGGCCTGCTGGCGGATGGCACCGTTGCTTTCGTCATCCATCCGGTGGCCTTCGCTGTCGAGGAAAATGGTTCCGTCACCGAGGTCGTAGTTGACCGTGCCCGTGCGGTCCAGGCGCAGCTGACCTTCGGGGTAAATGTGGATTGAGGAGGTGTTGATAATGTCTGCGGTATCGACGATGCGAATGCGGGCCGCACCTATATGGATCTCACCTGTTGTTGAGATCCGGCCGTTATCTTCGATCCGTAGTTCGCGCTGAATTTCTGGTCCTTGGCCGGTTTCTGCCCCGGTATAGTTAGCAGCGTTGCCTGGATTGAGGAATAGGTTGCCAGTGCCTGTAATCTCCGAATTATCGCGAATGCGGAATCGGGAGCCGGTGTTGAGTAAGAATAACTCCGTTGGGCTGTTCAGCTGAAAGTTGGTACCTTCACGAATGTTGAAGTCATCGCCATTACTGTTTTCATCCCCCAGATGGGCGATGCGAGCAGGGATTTCTGTATCACCACTGTCGAAAATAATTGTACCTCCATTGCGGAAGCTGCGCCCGACCCCTGTGGAGACGTTCTGCACTGTCAGCGCTCCGATCGTAAACGTTCCGCCCACATCGACATTGTCATTGCCGGAAGTGCCCTCAGGCTCAGCGGTGCCGACCCAAACCGAACGACCTGGATCGTCCGGAAAGCCGGGTTTGGGGCTGATCTCCTGAAGTGCCAAACCTGTCCCATCGTA
>JBJHBN010000455.1:2335-3168 GCA_050485505.1 Opitutales bacterium
GGTTGTTGATGAGAACAGTGTTGTCGTAGTTTTCATCCAGCTGTTCGCCGTACTGAGTGCCGGTAAGGGAGACGCCGTTATTGGCCAAGTCGTCATTGGAGCCCCAGCGTTCCACCCAGACGCGGTCGGCGTCAAATGGACTGAGCAGGAGTTCGGAGGGGAGGCCAGCGGGCAGGTTTTGTGGCAAGCCGGAGCCCGCGTGAATGGTTTCCACTGTGGGCAATCCAATGGTTGCAAGCCCCAGAAGGCAGGCGAGGTAAGGTTTTGGGATATTCGGAAGCATAAATCTGTTTTGTGGGAAACCCGTGTGGAATTCAACCTTCAATGGCGTTGCTGCCCTGATTGCGACGACGATACAAGACCCAGGCGAATGCGAACAGGCCAGCGAGTGAGGCGTAAACACGAGGTTCGGGTATGGCTGTCAGAGTGAGGTCATTTATGCCCAGGGCGGAGCGATTGCCATCAGTCAGCTGGTTGTTGGAAATCTGCCAACGGAAATAGCCGGTTTCGCCTGGCTGAAGCGCAACTCGTTGTCGCGGCGGCCATTTACCCAGGTCTCTAATGTGTATTGGTATTCGAAACTTGTTATAGCTGTGCTGGTATTGTTGGTGACGCTGAGAATCAGGCGAAAATCATTAAGGTTTGCTGAGCCGGTGGATTCCCGCCAGACAATGGAGTTACCGGAGCTGCCGTTGGTGGCAGCCATGACTCCAGTGAAATCACCGGCTGAATCGGTGCTGGAGTTGAAAGACCCGCGGAAAATGTCCGTTCCGCCGCCCTCGAAGGACCAATTGCCTGGAAGGCTGGCCGACGTTCCAACAAAGGTGTTGAAG
>JBJHBN010000456.1:0-3152 GCA_050485505.1 Opitutales bacterium
TGAGCCTCTCTCCAGAGCGGATTTCAATTGAAGTCCAGGCCTCGCCCAAGGGACGCAGGAAAAGGCGCTCGCGGAGTCGTTCCTGAACATCTTCGAGCTCGGCGACGATGGATCCATTCATCAGAAAAACTGCCGGATAACGCTCCAGCTGAGCATAGCGCGGGGATTCGGGATCGCTGTCGTCCTGGCGATTGCCAATGATCAGGGCTTCGCGTCGCCCCATTCCTTCAACGGTTAGGCGGACGATAGGGCGGTCCAGACCGGTTTGGGCGTTGGAATCGGACAAAAATTCATCGGCATTGAGCTGATGGATCCGGTCGAGCATTCGCATGACCGATTCCTGATCTGCTGGGGCATTGATCGGAGATTCAAAGCGCCAGCGGTTGTTTTCACGCAGGAAGCGGGTGCGGATATTCCCCTGCTCGCGGGCCTGAACCTGTACGGCGCGAACCTCAAAGGGTGGGATGTCGATCAGCTGAGGTTCGAGGTAATGGTCCATGTCCTGTGACACTTCACTGAAGAAATCACGCTGCACGACCATCACGTGGCGCTCGTCGGGCGAAAGCACGTACAAGCGGTTGCCAATTTCAGTGGCGGATCCGATCCGCAGCTGGGTTGAGCGGCTGTCGTTTTCCAGGTAGATTTCGGCGTTGGGAGAGGCGAGGCCGTAAGTTTCCAGACCTTGCTCAGCACGCCGAAGCTCATCGAGAGAGAATCGGGTATCCCAGCGCAGAAAGCTGAGTTGGCTCAGAAGATTGTCGATGGCAAAACGGTTTGCCTTCCAGTGTACGGGTTCAGAAACCTCCCAGCGCTCGGTCCCCGAGCGGGAGAAGGTCCAGGTCTCTCCCAGCAAACTGCTCGTCACGCGGACCTTGTCGACCGATTGGATCAGTCCGGGCGTCAGCACCAGGCGCTCTTCGCTACTGTAGCTCGAGGAGGCACTGCGGGTCTGGTCGAGGTAATACAGAAAGCCGAAGAGGCAGACGTTCAGAATTAAGAGAAGGAGGGTGAGTTTAAAGCGCATGGGGAAATCAGATCTTTCGCAACCAGACGACGAGCATTCCCAGCGAGGCAATGCCGCCGGGAATGACGAGGAACCAGAGGCCAATCCGCCTTAGGTCCGAGCGGCTGGCCATGAGTTGATAGGTTTCGATCGGCCGCGGAGGGATGGCCAATAGCTGATCCCGGTCGAGCATCCAGTTGAGGGTGTTGAAGAAAAGCATGCGGTTGCCCACGGAGTTGATTTTCTCGTTGTTGAACAAATCACGGGTTCCGAAGGCTACAACCCGGCCACCTGGAATATTGATGCCCAGCTGCGCTGCCGAACGGCGCTCGGCCACGGCCGCAATTGAAACCGGACCGGCCAAATCCTGATCGGGGTCGAAGGCGAGGGCGCTGTGGTTGCGGGTGGCCCAGCTGGTCTCCGAGCTGGCCATCAAAGGTGTGATGCGCAGGCGGTCGTCAAAGGGTGCGCCGGGGTCGGCCCGAACCGGACGGGTACTGCCGCCGACCACAAAGAGCTGGTTGTGGACGAGGGACTCTGTGATGGCGTGCTCAGTGAATCGGCGGACGATGAGGTTTCCGGTGCCTTCGATGTAGTCAGCACCGCGTTCGACCACCAGCTGGTCTTCCATCAGCAGCCCCCATTCGTAGAGCAGCGGGGATAAGCCGGTTCGCTGGGTGGGGCCGCTCCACAACAGTAGGCGGCCAGCGCGGTCCATTAGGTAGGTTCGCAGCTTCTGCAGTTCGCTGGCCAGCAGGGGGCCCTGTGGATCGGCGATCACGACCAGACTGGCGTCCATCGGGACTTCGCTGACTTTGGTGAGGTCAAGCGTGCTGACGCGGAAGTTTCGAGCTCGCAGCTCGGTCGTCAGTTCCGACAGGCCTCGCCGGGCGCTGACGTCGTCGGGAGACATTTCGCCATGCCCCTGAAGAAAATAAATTCGCGCAGAGGTGTCCTGAATGACTTCCAGAATGGCTGAAGTGAACGCACTTTCTCCACGGAAGGCGACAGGTTGCTGGTCGCGAAACTCGAGAATTTCGTCCGGGTAAATGAAGCGGTAGCGATCTTCGGTGGCGACAATGATAGCGTTCTGTCGGGTAAGGCCGTAGATCCGGCTCAATTCCTCCGCGCGGCGTTGATTTTTGTATATATCAACCCGCTCGACCGAAATACGGGAGTGTTCGCCGTCGCGGGCGTGGTAGACGTATTCGCGCAGCAGGTTCTCGACGAAGCGAAAGCTGGTTCGGTCTTCTTCGCGAGGAGCGTTTTCCGGGATCGTGATGATAATCTGGATGTCCTGCTCCAGATCCGAAAGGTAAGCGCGGGTTTCCGGTGAAAGGGAGAATTGATGGCGGTCGGTCAGGTCCACGCGCTGATAGTAGCGCATGGCGATCACATTGAGTGCGATGATCAGCAGCAGACTCAGCAATATCTGGCCCAGGCGATGAAAACGCTTGAGTCGGTTCTGAAACTGATAGGTTTGAAGCCAGGACATGGTTTACTGAGCGAGTATCAGGCCTTCGATTCTACAATAAGCGCCGAAACCCCGAGAATCAGGGCCGTGCCACTTAAGTAATAGATAACCGGCCGCGTGTCGACGACGCCTTTGGAAAAGTCTTCAAAATGCTCCATGATCTGCAGGTAGTCCAACCATTGGATGGGGAAGGTATCCCAGTCGGCGCTTTGCGCTTCAATCAGGCGCAGGGCAGCTATTCCGATGATCATCAGAAAGATTATGCTGAAACTGAGCATGCCGGCAACCAGCTGGCTGCGGGTTAGGCTGCTGGCAAATATGCCCACGGCAATGAAAAGGGCACCGCTCAACGCGATGAACAGGTAACCGCCGATCAGAGAGCCTTGGTCGAAGAAGCGGCTCGTCATCTCGGGTTGCTGCAGTATTTCCGCAGCTATCCAAGGGAATCCGAGGGCGATCAACCAGACCAGAATGTAGAAAGTGTAGGCGCCAACCCACTTGCTGAACACAATGGCGGCGGCACTGACCGGGGTGGTCATAAGAGACTCTAGGGTGCCAAGCCGCCGCTCCTCGGCCAGGCTGCGCATAGTCAGCATAGGCACCACCAGCAAAACGGGGACCCAGAATGTGCTGAGGAAAATGGTGGGTGGCAGGGCTTCCTGTTCGTCTCCAACC
>JBJHBN010000457.1:0-3145 GCA_050485505.1 Opitutales bacterium
CGCTGAGGAAGGAGCCGACGACAAAAATGACGATCAGCAGGACAATTGCGAGGAAGATCACCCCTAGCTGGGGCACCATATTAGCGAGAACTGGGTTCATATTTTTGCTACAATCAGTTTAAAGGTTTCTGAGCGGACCACCGTAATGGGAGTTCCTTTCTCCAGGTATCCCTCCTGAGCGGAGGCTTGATAGACTTTTTGCTGAATCTGGACTTTGCCGCTGGGGGCCAGGGTTGTCAAGGTAACGCCCGACATTCCCACGAGGCTGTCATCCTCCCGTGGATTCACGCTGGCTGTGATTTGAGTATCGAGCCGAAACTGCTTTCCAAGAGGGGAGCGGGTCAACAGACGCACCTCGACAAAAAACATCACGACCCCCAGCACCGCGGTCGCAAACAGCATGGCCGCCGCCGGCAAGATGCCATAGGCATCAAAGGTCAGCCAGGAAGCCACCAGCAACAACAAGCCGCCGACGATGGCCAGCAGGCCGCCGGGCATAAAGATTTCGAGGAAAAACAAGACAAAGGCGATCAGGATCAGTCCGACAATGAGTTCCATCAGTTGTCCTCCAGCTCGACGAGCAATGCAAAATTACGATACCCGACCACCCGAATGCGTTCGCCCTTGTCGAGCCCACCCACCGCCACCGTGGCTTGGTAGGGTTTGCCGTCGATCACGACTTGCCCAACGGGATGCATGGGCTTGGAAACCTTCCCCAAAGCACCGATATCCGGTAGCGAATCCGCACCCGCCACCACGCTGCCGCCTCCGGCCAGCACCGGGTCAGGAGAAGCGCTCTGGGCCTGGTGCACAATGCGCGAAAAGAAAACCGTCTGGGGCAGGAATTTCCAAACCAGAATCAGGCCAACCAGCGCAATCGCCAGAGCTCCCGTGACTTCATACATCGCGGACCAAAAGGATGCCGGATCGATTTCGAAGCCACTGCCACCGCCGTTCTCTCCCGGCACTGGCAAGGTCGGCCAGACATCCATCAGCGACCAGATCAGCGAACCGATGACGAGCAGGATACCGATCCCCAGAAAAACAAGGGTTCCCGGTAAGAGAAAGATTTCAACTGCAATGAATATCAACCCGAGCACAAAAAACAGCACGGCTTCCAAGCCGGCCAGCCCCGCGATATAATTGCTCGCGAAAACCGTCAGAATAAGCGCGATGCCCGCCATGCCGGCCAGGCCAAACCCCGGCGTTTTGAATTCGATGAACAGGGCAAGCAAGCCAATGCCGAGCAGCAGCGGAGATATCGAATCAAGGTAACGCGCGACATGTTCGGACCAAGTGAGCTCGAACTGCACTATTTCAACAGCCCCACCGCCATAACGCTGCTCCAGGAGCTCTTCAATGCTGCCAGCAATGCCATCCGCCAGCAACGGCCGCGGCGGCGTCCCAAAACTGCGAACGGCCTCAGCCGCCGTCAACGAAAGCAACTCCCCTTCTGGACTTATGACAACGCCATCGATTTCCAGTTCATAGTCCATGTCGGCCATCGCCCGGATGATTTCGCTCCTATAAGGATGACGCTCCGTGTAACTGCGCATGCGGGCCAGCAGGTAGCTGTTGATTTTCGCCTTCATGCTTTCATCAATCTCCTGCCCACCGCCGGCGACCACAGCCGCCGCCCCCATCACACCGTCGGGTGCAAAATAAATGGCATCCGTAACCATGGAAATGTAAGCACCTGCGGAAATAGCGTCCTTGTTCACATAAGTGATCGTCTCACCGCCGAAGCGCGCGAGCATTTCCATCATATCAAAAGTGACATCCAAGCGACCGCCAGGGGTGTCCATATCGAGGACGATGACGTCGATGTTCTGATCCATCGCCTGCTTGATACTGCGGCGCAAGATAAAGGCGTTGGGTGGTGAAATCGCCCCTTCAATCGGGACGACATAGACTCTGACATCCCGCGCTTCCACCACTTCGTCCGCATCCACTTCCTGAGCGGCGTCTGGATCCGACTCAACCGCCTCCTCAACCGCCTCCTCCACTTGAGGAGCAGTCTGCTCGCCGGCATCCTCTTCGCCATCACGCAGCCAGTCCACCGGACTTTGCGCCGACAGCCATAAACCCGCTGATCCCAGCAAAACAAAACAAACCCAGATCAGCAGCCGTATTTTCACATTAATCATAGCCTTTTACAGTAAAACGTTGGGGTTTCTATACAATCACCTCATCTACCCAACAAATCAAGCCGTGAATGCGAGAAACAAACGGTCCCGGGACTAAAAGCCTCCGGGCTACACTTCAACCAGAGCAAACGTAATTCCAAGGCCCGGTCCACAGGCTTGAAGCATGGGGTTACGGCGGAGGTGACACGGGGGCGCAGCGGTAGGCCTTCGCATCAGTGGAGGGGCCGCGACTCAGCCAGGGCTGCGGTTGGGAAGATGGAATTTAGTTTGAAAGCTCTCTCAAGGCAGTTTTTGATAAGGGTTTTTATGGGAAGTTCCTTTGGCAAATTATTCCGCATCTCCACTTGGGGCGAAAGCCACGGCGGAGCGGTGGGCGTAGTGATCGACGGCTGTCCACCAGGGCTGCCGATCACCGCGGAAGAGATTCAACTTGAGCTCGATAGACGGCGGCCTGGGCAGAGTTCGATCACGACCCCGCGCAAAGAGGCCGACCAGGTGGAAATCCTTTCCGGGGTCGACCGCGGTCACACGCTGGGTACACCTATTGCACTCAATGTCCGCAACAAGGATGCGCGACCTGAAGCCTACAGCGAAATGCGCGAAACCTATCGCCCCTCGCACGCAGACTTCACCTACGACCGGAAATACGGCCGCCGCATGGCCGAAGGCGGTGGCCGCTCATCAGCCCGTGAAACGATTGGCCGGGTTGCCGCGGGAGCGATCGCCCGCAAAATTCTCAAACAGGAGCTCGGAGTCGAGATCGTTGCCTACATTGAGCGCATTCAGGACATCGCCATGCCAGCGCTGGAAAGCGAGCCGAGCCGCGAAGCGGTCGAGGCCAGCCCGGTCCGCTGCCCGCATCCGGACACAGCCGAAAAAATGATCGCGCGGATCCATGAAGTGCGCTCGGCCGGAGACTCGGTCGGTGGCGTGATCCGGTGTCACATCAATGGCGTGCCTGCTGGCTTGGGGGAACCTGTTTTTGACCGCCTCGAAGC
>JBJHBN010000458.1:0-3137 GCA_050485505.1 Opitutales bacterium
ATCCTGTCCACGGAAGGGGCGCGACCAGTTCACGCCATCACGACTGATCCACCATTCGCTGGAGAGGAAAGGCCCGTGGCCGCGCTTGTCAACCGGATTGACAATCTGAGGACTGGGTGCGTAAAGGAGCATCATGCCCACCACGTGGTCGTCCCAGTGAAATGCGACCAGCCGATAGAACTCCAGGTCTGGCGGATCTTTCTCATCAGGAACGATCAAGCGCGATTCCGGTTGAAACGGACCTCGCCGCCAGAGTCCGGTGGGGTCATCGTGGGTCCAGTTCGCACCCAGGTCATCTGAGTAAAATGTGCCTTCCTCAAAGGTCGAGGCCCACAGCCGACCGCTGCCATTTGCGTCGAAGGTAATCGCTGTCACGTTTTCCGAACCCAACCCGTCTTTGCGAGCCTGCCAGCTTTCGCCGCCGTCGGCGGAAACCCAGACGCCCACACCCCAGCCGCCAGCAGCCATACGCTGTCCATTCGCCGGATCAATGTTCACACTGTATATATTGGCATCTCTCAACTCGGGCACGGCCTCGCGCCAATCTTTGCCGTCATCATGGGAAATAAATACACCCTGTCCCTCAGTGGCTATCAACCAGACATCGGGATCACCGACACTGCGCTGCAAATCCAAAACCGGAACCCAAGGTGAACGTTCCACCCGCTCCCAGGTTCTGGCCTGGTTGAAACTCTCATAAAGGCCGGCCTCCGTGCCAACCAGAATGCGTCGTGGATACTTGTGATCGACGACAATGGGCCGCGACCAGGTTTCATGCAACCCGGCATTCGCGGCCTCCCAGGTCTCACCGCCGTCACGGCTGACGTTCACACCCCAAACGGACGCCGCGTAGATATTGCGACCGTCTTCGGGATCAATAGCAAGGCGCATCACATCGCTCTCACGCCACCCCGTCACCTGACGCCAGCTCTCACCACCGTCCTGGCTACGGACAATGCCGTTGCCGCAGGCGATAAATATGGTATCGGGATCCTTTGGATCCACCGCAATGCTGTTCATAAACAGGATGTCGGGGCCTATGGTGTCCCAGCTATCCGAATGCCGGTCGTAAATAAACAAGCCGGAATCAGTGGGCAGGGAACTCGCCTCCTGGGCTTTGGTCATTGCCAACGCGGCGAATAAAGTGGGCTCCGTATCCGCATGCGTAGTCAAACTCAGAGCGAGGCCAAGGGGGAAAATAAATCGGTAAATGGATTTCATTGTTCTGAAGAAATGGAGGATTCAATGCGGCGCTGAATAAAGTCCAGATGGTAGCGTTCGTCACCGTAGATGATATCAAGGGTCTGACTCTCACGCTCAGCCTGAGCAAAGGGCCCGTCATACAGCATCCAGTCCTCAGTGCGGACCGCCTTGCCGTCTACGACCAGTGGCTCCTTGTAGCGGACTTCAAGCTCCGCTCCTTCCAACGAGGTAAAGCGGACCGCTGGAATGGGTTCGACCGAGGTCTCCAAGGGCAAAGCACGTACCGCGTGTTTGAAGGCTTCAAATGAGTCAAAATCACGCACGGGGGCAACCTGCAAAACGTAACCGTTTTTCAAGTCGTAGCTGACGTAGGACTCACTGCCCTCGGACCATTCGACAAAATTCGCGCTGAACCAGCCGCCGGCTCCGCCGGCCATCAGTCCGGTCCAGTCCACTGGCTTCCATTCTCCGGGAGCCATCGGGTAGTAGGCGATGTAGACCGGCCCGCCTTGGGCAAAGATCCAGCCGGAGGGGTCTTCCGTGCGCTGCTCCAGATCACGCGAAAAGAAAGTGTTGATCAGGGGAAAGCGAGTTCCCTCCGGAATATCATACAGCCCGATCAATGCCGATTTGTGCTGCACGATGTATTCATATTTCGAACCTCCGATAAGCTTGTCCTCGGTATCGTAATCCGCTTTTGAACGGGCGATGAGGTCGGTAACTGTATCCCAATCGGAAGGAAAATACATCATGCCTTCCTTGGGCGAAGAATAAGGGTGCAGGGCAAAAAAAGTATTGGACTTATCCAGTGGCTCTTCCTCCCTCCAGATTAGATTCCACGTGCGCTGTTGAATAGGCTGCAGCAGTCCGCCCTGGGAGGAGCCCAGAATATAATCTGGATGCACATAACTGTATTTATAAACCGGTCGGGTGCGCTTTCCATCTACCTCAAAGGTATCCGCTCCGACATTGCGAAGGCGCCAGCGGGTGCGCTTGAGCTCTTTGTGCACATAGGCCTCACTTCGGTCATGGGCAATTCGGTAAAGGATCGGCGGTGGCGTGTAGCCACTCAGTGCAACCAGGGTATTCGACGCGTTGGGTGAAAACTCCCCTTGACCAAAAAACAACCAGGAATGCGCCATTGAAACGGAAAGTGCCGGCCTGAGTATCTCGCGGGGATAAGCGCGGCTCTGGGCACCTCCATGCAGGCCTTCAAGGCTCTCAGCCGTGAAATCCAGAATCAGGTAATCCATCATCATGCGCCCAACCTGTCGAAGCTCCGTATCCCTGGCCCAGCCCGCAAGCAAGGCCATGGGGCGGGTGTATTCGCCTATATAACGCGGTGAATCGTATTCGCCCTGCCCATAAGAGGTGGTTATCCGAACCCAATCGAGGATGTATTCCTTGGCTTCGGCCATGTTCTCGGCGGATGAACGACCATTGAACCAGGCATCGGTGCCGGCTTCGGGAAACATCTCGGCGGCGAGATACAGACCGGTGTAATACATCAGCCAATGATTTTCCGTATCGCCCCGGTAGGGATAATAAGTCCGCCATAGTTCCTGAATAAATGACCAATCCTCCCCAGTCAGATGGCCATCATCGGCCTGCATCAGCAGGACCATCGGAATCATCCAGAACATGCTGCCACTCGGCGTCTCATTGTAGCTGCGCAGGCGCTGGCGCGCCCACTCAACGTGTTCGCCACGATTCAGGGCGACCGCAAGGTCGTAAATACCGCCTGCATCCGTATCGCTGGGGTCAATCCGCTCGATAGCATTGTCCAATACGTAGGTTGCTCGCTCACGGAATTCGTTTTGGATTTCAGCGTCGCTCTTGAGCAAAGGATCGGCCGAAAGAGGGGCGCTGGTGGTGAAGGCTAGGGCTGGGGCTGGGGCTAGGGCTAGGACTAGGGCTAGGACTAGGGCTAGGGC